>PDZU01000149.1 GCA_002753095.1 Magnetococcales bacterium | reverse complement strand
TCCGACGCCCAGGTGGACAAGGTGGCGGCGTCAATCAAGGAATTTGGCTTTACCAGTCCCATCCTGGTGGATGGCAAAGATGGCATCATTGCCGGGCACTGTCGGTTGATGGCAGCCCGCAAATTGGGGTTGGAACAGGTGCCCGTCATCATCCTCGATCACCTGAGCGATGCCCAGCGGCGTGCCTATATCCTGGCGGACAATCGGCTTGCACTTGACAGCGGATGGGATAACGACATCCTGGCCGCCGAATTGGATCGCCTGCGGGAGGATGGTTACGACCTGGAGGTGATCGGTTTCTCCGATGAAGAGTTAGGCGGCCTGCTGGACGGGATGGAAGAGCAGGAGGAGGTTGGTGGCGACAGTGGCGAGGAGGAAAGCATCCCCGAACCACTCAAGAACCCCGTCACCCGGCCCGGCGATCTATGGGTGCTGGGAGAACATCGCCTGCTGTGCGGCAGCAGTACAGTGGCTGACGACGTGATGCGCTTGATGCAAGGCGAACGGGCTATTCTGTTTGCAACCGACCCGCCATATCTTGTTGATTATGATGGATCCAATCACCTGAACCACAAAAACGGCAAAACAACGAACAAGGGGCGGGACTGGTCGGACAGTTACGGCACGACCTGGGATGACGCGAGCCAGGGCCCAGAACTATACGAAGCATTCATCAAAGCGGCCATTGATCACGCCATCATTGAGCATGCTGCTTGGTACTGTTGGCATGCTTCCAGACGACAGGCCATGCTTGAGGGAGTGTGGGAGAAGATGGGTGCCTTTGTTCACCAGCAGGTGATTTGGCACAAAAACAACCCGGTTTTCACCCGGACGCATTACCTTTGGCAGCATGAGCCGTGCTTCTACGGGTGGATGCGTGGCAAGCGGCCACAGAAACTGGAGGGTGTCGAGAATGTCACCACGATTTGGCAGTTGAAATCTCTGGCTGGTAACGAACGACCAGAACATCCGACGCCGAAGCCGCTGGAGTGCTTTGGCATTCCGATGCGCCAGCATGTGCCGGTGGGCGGCCTGTGCTACGAGCCGTTTTCGGGCAGTGGTAGCCAGATCATGGCCGGGGAGGCCAACGATCGCCGGGTATTTTGGCGAGCGACAGGAATCCCCTGATCGTGTTTGGTGTCCACTCAGTTGCCTTACCAATCTGTTCCAGGGTGGCTCCTTCCGGGCGTTGGAGCAGGGCCATCACGATGGCTTTTTTGGAATTTTCTCTGGGCGTCCTGGTTTTTGGTTCGGTGTTGGCTTTTGAATCCCTGAATCCCATCGCATAGGCCTCTTCGATGGCGTTCCGGATGGCAGGCCAGTCTGAATCTAACAGTCCGTACCCTTTGAAGTGTCTTTTTGCGATCGCTTCAAAATCCTGGTCGCGTGCATTGGCGGGTGCGTCGATGGGTGCCTGGGGCAAGTCATCTGGAACCATCATACCACCGACGATGATTCCGATGGGCGGATCGTCGTAATCGTCTGTGCCATCCGGTTCTTCGCAGGCGGCGGCCATCCCCGCGTGGTAGGCCGCATCCTCGGCAGGCATGTTGTCGTTCCAAGCCTGCACGACGGCGTCGTCGCTGAAGTCCGGGCCAGGACCGTGGGCAGGGGAGTCCTCTTCAATTTCCTGCGGTACCTCCATGCCGATGGCAGCGTAACCCTCCTTGGTGATGCGCCAAACGTCGGTTTCGATTTCTTCGATCAGACCCTGTTGGTGCAATGCCTTGATCACCTTTTTGGCGGCACCGCCCTTGACGTTGCCCGGCAGGGGGTGGATGGAACCGTTGGCGCGTTTGGCAGCGGCTTCCAGGATGGTTTGTTGGGTTTCGGT
Source organism: Magnetococcales bacterium (assembly GCA_002753095.1). Classification (GTDB taxonomy): domain Bacteria; phylum Pseudomonadota; class Magnetococcia; order Magnetococcales; family Magnetaquicoccaceae; genus Magnetaquicoccus. Next base: position 2,872 of record PDZU01000149.1, on the reverse strand, counting down.
CAGGTTGCTCATGGTGTTCTCCTTGGTGGTTGGTTGTCTTCCTTGGACACCATGAAGCCATACACTGCCAAACACCATCAAGCACAATATATTGTTTTTGAATCATTTTTATGAGAATCAATGCCATGTTGATCTAATGAATCAGAATGGGCGAGACAGAAGAGATTCTCCCGGCAATATGTCAGCAATATTAACATGTGTATTGTGTTGTTATTGAAGTGATTATGTTTTATTTCCCCGTTGTGGCGCATTGAATCATTGAATCAATGTGTGATATGATTGTCGCACTATGGTTTACACTGATTGGGTCTAATCAACAGAAAGGCTATAGTTTTGCTGATGTTTTATACCATCATGTGCGCGGTGTGCATTGTCAATAATCTCATGGGGGGATGTTCATGTTTGAACACGTTGTTCCGGTCAATAAGGATCGTCATGCTGGCAAAAAAGTGCGCGTGAGCAATGATTTTAAATTTGCAGCCAATTTTCACGTTGCCTATTTGACTACCCACGAGTTTGTGCGCGCCGCTTTTTTCTATCCGGTGCTTTTTTTGGAAGACAAGGACAACGATGCTTTTCGCCCAGTGGCCCTGTTGGGGTTGGATGCGGGTGAGAACCTGTTTGTCGATGATCAAGGCAATTGGAATGCTGCTTATATTCCGGCCATTGTCCGACGCTATCCATTTGCTCTGAGCAAGTCGCCTGAAGAGGAGCGCTATATCGTTTGTGTGGACGAATCCAGCAGCCTGTTAAGCGATACCGAAGGGGCGGCCCTGTTTGATGAAGCGGGCAATCCGACTCAGGTGGTTGAAAATGTCAAACGCTACCTGGGCGAGTTGCAAATGATGGATCAATTTACCCACGAATTCATCAAATTTCTTGTACACAACAATCTGTTGACGCCGTTGAACATGCGCGTCAACGTGGCCAATCAGGTGCGCAATATTACCGGTTGCTATGTGATCAACGAAGAACGTCTGAATCATTTTACCGATCAAAAATTTCTGGAGTTGCGTCAGAAGGGGTATTTGCCCGCAATCTATGCCCATCTGATGTCCTTGGTGCAAATCGAATATTTGGCCACGCTCAAAACACGCTCCGTCGAGGCTGGTGCCAAGTCAGCCAGTGGGGAGGTAGCCACAATGGCCTCCGCCCCAGCCAGCGAGACCATTCAATAAGGCAGACTGAAGGCGGAAAATTGGATGAAGACCACCGCTATGGTGGCTGTCCGAACATGGATTCGTGGACGAGAAAAAGTATGAGAATGGCAATCAGAATCTTCGGTTTGCGACCGGTCTGTCTCTTGTTGTCGGCAACGCTTGTGTGCTGCCCCGGTTTGGCGGGGTGGGCACAGGACGATCCGCCCAGTACGGACGTATCTGTCCTGAGTGTGCGGCCTGTGATGCCGCTCGATCTCAAAGATTTCGTTCGCCAATTGCGCATCAACAACAAAAATATTCTTTCCAAAAAAACCGAGGCAGAAATTGCTGCCACGGGTATTGAGCGGGCCGAGGGGGCATTTCAGCCCCTCATCAACGCATCCGTCATGCGTGGCGTGAACCGCCAAAAAAACACCTTCGAAGAGGAGTTGACCAGACAAGGTCTGGGTACCTATGAACGGGAGGCCAACGATTTCAGCGTGGGCATGACCCATCTGGTGGCCGCCACGGGTGCCAAGCTGGAGGAAAAAATCTCTCTTTCCCGTTCCCTGAGCAATACCGATCGTCTTGACCCTTCGCGTCCAGCGGACGCCTTCAACAACCGCAGCTTGGCCAATGTGCAGTTGACCCAGCCTTTGGCACGGGATGCCGGCAACGAAACCACCGAGGCGCGCCTGAATGTGGCCCGTCTGGATGCCAGAGCTGCCGACTTTACCAGACGCGACACCGAAACCAGCGTTACGGCAGAGGCGATCATCGCCTACTACGAGTTGGTGGCTGCTCATCAGCGGGTTGCGGCGGAAGAGAAAAAAATACGCATGGGTGAACGGCTTCTGGGGGAAGCCCAGGCGCTGCGCCGGATCGGGCGAACAACGGATTCGGATGTTTGGGAGGTGGAAAACGCTCTGGTACGTTACAAATCGGCGCACAGCGATGCCGTGCAGAATGAACGCGAAAGAGAAAACCGTCTGCGCACCATGCTCCTGGTGGAAGACAACAGCCAGGGGATTCGTGCCATCGACGATTTGCCTGCGGTGGATCACAAGGCGGTCTCTTTTGAACACTCTTTGCAAACTGCGCTGGAACGTCGTGACGATTTCCAGATGCGCAAGGTGCAGTTGGAGCGTGAAGGCATTCAACTGGCCTACTCCAAAAACCAAACCTTGCCGCGCATCGATCTGGTCGCCAGCTATGGTCTCAACGGTCTGGAATATTCGGCCAACAGGGCGCTTTCGGCCAGTAACATGTCTGACTATCCAAACTGGAGTCTGGGTGTGCAGTTCAGTACCCCGCTGGGGAGCAACCGTCAGGCTGAAGCCGATGTGAAAGCTGCTCTTTTGCGCCGTGAAGACGCCATTCTGAATCTCAAGGCTGTGGAAGTGCAGATTGCCAACGACATTGACAGCAGTATTGCCATGCGTTCCAGTACCGCCGAGCGTTGGAGTTGGTGGCAGCAAACGCAGCGGCGCGAAGAGCAGCAACTGGTCGTGGAGCGCAGCAAGTTTGCCGCAGGCCGCAGCGACATGCGTGAGATTTTGCTGCGCGAGGAGCGCGTGGTCAATGTGGGGTTGGCCCTCCAGGAACAGCAGGTCGGCTTTGTGCGGGCCCAGACCATGCTGGAAGCTGCGCAAGGTACCTTGCTGGACCGTTTCCGCTGAAAGGGTTTGATATGATGCCACCTTGGCCGTATTCACCCTCTTCTACTGAAATGC
>PDZU01000048.1 GCA_002753095.1 Magnetococcales bacterium | reverse complement strand
GATGGCGTGGATCATGCCCGTTTGTTTGAGATTATCGAAACTCTGGCGTTGCAGTGAACATTCTGGTGGCTTTGAAGCCGGTGCGTGATCCGGCGCAACCGTTTGCCTTGTGTGCGACGGCGGCGCCGGAGTGGCCGGAGCCGACACAGCTTAATCCATTGGATACGTTGGCGTTGGAGGCGGCCTTGCGTTTGCGCGAGGCTGGGCAGGCGCAGCGCGTCATGGTGATCACTGTTGGGCCGGTGCGTTGGGAGAACCATCTGCGGACGGCCTTGGCCATGGGTGCCGATGAGGCGATTGTGTTGCAGAGCGATGGGGAGTGGTCGCCGTTGTTGGTGGCCAAAGGGTTGGCGGCGGCAGCACAGCGTTTTGCGGTGGATTTATTGCTCTGTGGACGGCAGACCGTTGATCGCAACCATAATCAGACGGGTGTGATGGCTGCGGCCTTGTTGGCCTGGGGACAGATGACCCAGGCAACCGCTTTGCAGGTGCGCGGCGATGCCTTGCATGTGGAGCGGGAGGTGGAGGGGGCCAGAGAAGGGTGGTTGCTTCCTCTGCCGGCGGTGGTGACGGTGGACTGGGGCCTGAATGGTATTGAGCAGAGTGGTGGTGTGCGCTATGCCAGTTTGCCCAATTTGGTCAAAGCCCGCCGTAAACCCTTGCTGCGGGTAGTGCCGTCGGAGTGGCAGTTGTGTGAAAAAAGTCAAGTACATCTGCGCGCTTGGCAGTTGCCAGAGGCCCGTGCCGGCGGTCGGCGGGTGGCGAGTCTGGCTGAGTTGCTGGCCGGATTGCGACAGCAGGGGGTGTTGGCCGAGCGTGGTTCGGGGGGCGTTGGGTGAGTGGGGCGGTTTTGTTGTTGTTGGAGTCGGAGTGGTGCCGACGGTCGCAGGATGATCGGGCAGATCGTTTGATCGCTGCTCTGGCCGCGTTGGGGGAGATCACCCTGTGCTGGATGGGGGAACTGCCAGAGGAGCGTGCCAGTGTCACCTGGCTAGGCGTGGTGCGCCGCTGCTGCATGGTGGGTGCTGCCGCAGAAGAGATCAGCCCAGAGGCGGTGGCCGCATGGGTCGTGGAACATGCAGCGCCCTTTACCCACATTGCCGTGGCCGATTCCACGTTGGGGTTGGCTGTGTTGCCACGGGTGGCGGCGTTGCTGGATCGGGAGATGCTGACCGGTGTGCAGCAGATTGTGACGGCGGATACTTTTCGCGTGCCCTGTTTGAGTGGGCACCTGTTGACCACGATGCAGGTAGAGGGCCGCCCGGTCTGTTTGGCGTTGCAACCGTTTTCTTTTGAGCCTGTTGCCAGAGTCCAGGCATCAGAAGGCGCGTTGCAACAGGTGTCTCTCCCACCGTACTCTGGGGCAGCCCGGCGCCTGAGTCGCTTGCCATTGCAAACGCAGGATCGTGTGGACTTGGCGACAGCACAGCGCGTGGTGGCCGGTGGTGGTGGGCTGCTCAAGGCGGGCAGTTTTGCTTTGATCGAGGCGTTGGCAGACCATTTGGGTGCCGCCGTAGGGGCTTCGCGGGCCGCCGTAGATGGCGGGTTGGTCGACAGCACAGTACAAATCGGCCAGACGGGGCAGGTAATTGCACCGGATCTGTATATCGGTATCGGGATTTCTGGCGCCATTGCTCATCTGGCTGGGATCAAACAGGCCAAGACCATCGTGGCCATCAACAGCGACCCTTTGGCACCTCTGATGCAGATTGCCGACTGGTCCTTGCAGGGGGATTTGTACGAGGTGGTAGCAGAATGGCTGGCTGAAAAAACTTGAGCATCTCTCCGCCGACTAGGCTTGCTGCCAGCCGGCGGAGAGATGGGATTTAGCGTTTTTCCCAGGGGGCCGCTGTCCGGCTGAAGGTTTTCCAGGGGCCGACCAACTGCTTGCGAATGTCGGCGGCCTGATAACTGCGCCAACCGATCAATGCACCGGCGTAGGCATTCAGGTCTGGATCCTTGGAGCCTTCCAGAAGGGTGTTGAGCAGGGGCGGCATGACCGCCACGTCGTTCAGAGTGCCGAGCAGACTTTGCACCTCTTTGAGTTGGGCGGTAAACTCGCTCATCGTTTTGCTGTCGAAAAGAGCAGAGAAAAATTCGGTGGCGTAACGCAGCTTTTTGCACTCGATGCGCAACTGGTGCAGTTCGGTATCGGAGAGGCTTTCCAGGGAAGCGCCAGCCGCAAGAACGATGCTCAGACGCTTTCTCAATACCTTTTTGGCATAGAGGGTGATTTCGTTACCCAGATAGGCCCGTGTTTCCGAAGGCATATCCACCTGGAACCAGCCCCGTACCGTAATCCACTGATCAAAATTGGTCACAAAGGTTTTGTAGCGTTCGTTATCGAGCAACAGGCGGAGACGACCATAGGCGGCATCCTGATGCTTGGAGGCGATGGCGTGGATCTTCTTTTCGCCTTCTGGCAGAGGGATCTTGCCGATCACTCCTTCGAGCCCTTCGTCAATCAACACGTCGAGATCGCGGGTGGGGCCGAACTCACTGGCGACCCAACGCATCTCTTCGTTCCAGGGATCGGTGATGGTGCGTGGGATGGCTTTGCGGAAGACGGAGATGGCGGAGCGCAAGCGGCGCAGGGCGACGCGAACCTGATGCACACCCTCAATGTCCTCACGGCTGTAGGCAACGGGAATCCACAGCAGCATATCGTCAAAGTTGTGGCGCAGGATCGAAGCAAAAGCCTCGTTGATGGTCTGCCGAGGCGAGAGGACAACGGCTTTACGGATTGCGGGAAGAGTCATGATCGGTTTCACCAACCTCATTGAAGTTTTACCTAGTCGCCTTCGGCCAGGAAAGCACGAGAGTATCCGGCCAAAATAACATAAACTTCGCCTGTTGTCTACATGCATAGTGTTACATTTTCTTTTGCGCCATTCTCTGCGCGCTGAAGGAAGGGTTTGCGTGCGGTGTGGAGTCGGGGTACACTGCGGACCGTTTGGGGGCAGGCATCGGAGTGATTCCCAAAGCCGGACGAATGAAGGAGTGGGATTGATGACGGTACGGGTCGGTATAAATGGCTTTGGCCGGATAGGGCGGCAGCTGTTGCGGACTGCTTGGCAATGGGCAACAGGCTGGCATGTGGTGCATATCAATGATTTATCTGGAGATGCCGCGTGTGCAGCCCATTTGTTGCAGTATGATTCCACCCATGGGCGTTGGTCGCAGATGGTGGAGGGGAGCGCACACGCACTGCACATCGGGGGTGAGAAAATCGGGTTTACCGGTGTGGCAACACCGCAAGAGGTGGATTGGGCTTCTTATGGCGTTGATGTTGTCGTGGAGTGTTCAGGGCAGTTCAAAAGTGTGCAGGCTTTGCAACCCACCTTGCAAAAGGGGGTGCGTCTGATGGTGGTCTCTTCGCCCATTTTGGACGATGCCGTCTTGAATGTGGTTATGGGCGTCAATGATGGATTGTTGGATGTGACACGCCAGCGCATTGTGACGGTGGCATCGTGTACGACCAACTCGCTGGCGCCAGTGCTGCAGGTGATCCTGCGTGGTATCGGCATCGTGCGGGGTTCCATGACCACCGTGCACTGTGCCAACAATGCGCAAAGTGTGGTGGATGGTTACCGTTCCGACTGGCGCCGAGGGCGGGCTGCCTCTGTATCCATGATTCCAACCAGTACCAGCGCTGCCCGCACCATTGGCTGGATCATTCCAGAACTGGCAGGCAAGATGGATGGCATGGCCATTCGTGTCCCCTTGTTGCACGCTTCCTTGACCGATATGGCCCTGGAGGTGCCCCGCAATACGACGGTGGAAGAGATCAATGGCCTGCTTCTGGCAGCAGCGGAAGGGGCGTTGCAGGGGATTCTGGGCTACTCCACCGAGCCATTGGTCTCCATCGATTATTGCAATGATCGCCGTTCGGCGGTCATTGATGCCCTGTCAACACGGGTGATTGATGGCAGGCATGTCAAAATTCTGGCTTGGTATGATAACGAAACAGGCTATTGCAGCCGTCTGGTTGAGCTACTCAACCGGGTGGTGGAGCAATTTGGGCGGGGTTAAGGTCAGTCGGCTTCAGGCCAGCGAGGCAGAGCGAAAAAACGCTTGCGTACCATGCGTCAAGGCCCGTACCAGGGCATCCTGATGCTCCGAGCGGCGCAGTTGCAACTCTTCGTCCCGATTGGAGAGGAAGGCCATTTCTACCAGCACGGACGGTATGTCCGGCGCTTTCAATACAGCAAAGCCGGCCTGTTTGACGCCACGAAAATGAATGCGCAAAGAGGGAACTTTTTTCAGGGAAGTGAGCAGGCTGTTGCCGTAAGCCATGGCCCGGTTGCGGGCGTCCCGCTGCGAAAGATCCATGAGAATATCCCGCAGTTCGGGGTCAGAAACTTGGCCGAGATCGATACCGCCAATCAGGTCGGCACTGTTTTCCCGCTCCACGAGAGAACGCAGGGCGCGATCCGGTTCCGGTTTGCCCCGGTCGGAAAGACAGTACACAGAGGCCCCACGCGCCGACTGTATCCGAAACGCGTCAGCATGCAAACTCACAAATAAATCAGCACCATGCTTGCGTGCAATCGAGACCCGTTTCCGTAACCCAACAAAATAATCATCGCTGCGTGTCAGGTGGGCCTTGAAGCCTGAGGCGTTGAGGGTGTGTACCAGTTTGTTGCCCACTTCCAGGGTGACATGCTTTTCATAGGTGCCTGCGTGGCCGATGGCACCCGGATCTTCGCCACCGTGGCCGGGATCAATGACGATGACCGGAGGGCGGCCACGGGTCTGTGCCACCAAACTGGCGCGGGCCGGGTCATCATCCTCTTCCATGATCTCTTTGGGTTGCAACTCGACCACCAGACGGGGCGGCTTACCGTTGCTGGAGTGCAGCAGATAGGCGTTGGCCACCATGGGGCGTTTGAGTGCGCACTCCAGAAGAATCTGTCCCGGGGCGATGCGGGTGAGCTGCAATTCACCGACGGTGCTGTCTTCGATGTGCAGCAGAGCCGGGTCCATGGCCCACTCCACCTGCCGCAGTTCGATCTGCAGACGATCCGGGTTGGTAAGTTGCTTCAGGGAATAACGCAGTTTGCTGTCCAGGTCGAAGAGCAGGCGGGTTTGATCGCTGCTTTTCCAGAGCCGCAGATGGGTGATGCGGGTCATAGTTCGCGCTTCTGCGAACGACGCCGGCAGCAACAGCCCGCTGGCGGTAAATAACATGGCCTTCAATAGATCGCGCCGAACCATAGCACCCGAAATCTCCCTTCACCGTCATCTTCCATCCGATAACGCAGGACTGCATGGCTACCGGGTCAAGAGTGTGGTAGAGTGGCAGTCGATGAGTAGGTCAGTGGAGTGTCACCACTGTCTGCGAGTGTACAAGCAAGAAGCGGGCCTATGCAAGTTCAGTTGCGCAGCGGTTGCGGGATGGGGTGTGTGCGTCATGGGGTGGGGAGGAGAGCGGATGGAAACGGTGGATGCGGAAGAGGTTGCCAAATTTGAGCGCATGGCACACGAATGGTGGGAACCAGAGGGAAAATTCAAACTGTTGCACCAAATCAATCCGCTGCGTGCGGGCTATATCTGCCAGCAATTGACCGGGTCGGAGTATGGATCGCTGGCGGGCTTGCGGATTCTGGATATTGGTTGCGGTGGTGGCATCTTGTCGGAGGCGATGGATCAGCAGGGTGGGGCGGTGGTCGGCATTGATCGCTCCGAGCGGATCATCGGTACCGCACAGGCCCATCAAAACGAAAGCGGTTCGTCCGTGCGCTATCGGGTTCAGGCAGCCGAAGATTTGGCGCGGGAGGAGCCGGGCAGTTTTGACGTGGTGCTGGCGATGGAGGTTCTGGAGCACGTGCCGGATGTGGATGATTTTATCAAGCATTGTGCGCTGTTGCTCAAGCCACGCGGCTGGTTTTTCTTTGCCACGCTCAACCGCACGGTGCAGTCCTGGGTGGCGGCCATTGTGGGGGCGGAGTATGTATTGCGCTGGCTGCCCAAGGGAACGCATACCTATGGCAAATTTGTGCGCCCCTCCGAGTTGGATATTTCTATGCGGCGCTATGGGATTGCCTTGCAGGATGTGCGGGGGATGTCCTACCAACCGCTTGGCAATACTTTTCAATTGAGCAACAATCCCAATATCAATTATCTGGGCTTTGGCCGCATGCGCTGAGAGTGGGTGAATCAATCTGCTGTACCGCCCATGGGCGGCGTGGCAGGCTTGTTCGCTCCTCGCCTATCTATTTGATATGTCTCGTCGCTTAATCGCCTGCGTCTTGCCCATGGGCTTGCTCGCGACGATTGATTACAAACTCTGAAGAGGTGGTCGTGGAGCCTGAGTTGGCCGATGAAGAGGCGCTGGAGGAGGGGGAAGCGCGGGCAGAAATTCTCCAGATCCAGATTCCAGAGGCGTTGGCTGGGGAGCGTTTGGATAAAGCCTTGGCCCGTTGTGCCCCCGCATTGAGTCGCACGGCGATCCAGCGTTTGTTGGCGTTGCAGGCGGTCTGGCAGCAGGCGGCAGCCCAGAGTGCCGATGCAACGGCCTGGCAGGCGGTGCGCTCGGACAAAGAGAAGGTCAAGGCAGGACAATGGTTTGCCCTGCATATTCCCGCTCCGGTGCCCATGGCGCTGCAGGCAGAAGAGATACCCTTGGCAATCCTGTATGAGGACAAAGATCTGTTGGTGGTCAACAAGCCGGCGGGAATGACTGTGCATCCAGGTGCGGGGCCGGACGGTTGGCGGGGCACCTTGGTGAATGCACTGCTGTTTCATTGTCGTGATTCGCTGTCGGGCATCGGCGGGGTGGAGCGCCCAGGGATTGTACACCGTCTGGACAAGGAGACCAGTGGTCTGCTGGTGGTGGCCAAAAATGATGGGGCACACCACCATCTGTCGGCGCAGTTTGCCGTACACAGCAGTGAGCGCCAATATCTGGCCATCGTCAAGGGGGTGCCGGAGGTGACGGGAACGGTTGTTGCTCCCATCGGGCGCCATCCCAAAGAGCGGCAGAAAATGGCGGTCGTGGCCAATGGTCGGGCGGCGGTGACCCATTTCCGCCGTTTGGAAAGTTGGGGGGGGTGCGCGCTGCTGGCCTGTCGTTTGGAGACAGGGCGTACCCATCAGATTCGGGTGCATCTGGCGCACCGGGGGTTTCCCCTGTTGGGAGATCCCTTGTACAGCCGCCCTTTTACGCCGCCGCAACGTTGGCCCCAGGCCGAGCGGGAGATTGTGGCGGCTTTTGCGCGGCAAGCCTTGCACGCAGCCCGTCTGGGTTTTACCCATCCCAAAAGCGGCGAACGTCTGCAGTTTCAGGTGGAACCTCCTGAAGATTTTCAACAACTTCTGCAGGCGCTGCGCACGGTTTCTTAAGGCGGGCGATTCCGTCGACTCCAGACCCCATCTTTGCTGCAAAATTGCCAATAATCACGTTTATCTGTATGCAAACTGACAGTCGTTGACACCGGGTGTACAGTTGGTGGATACTCAAATCGTTTTTTGCCTTTTCATAGAGAGATATTGGGAACTTTCAAGATGCACATCGGCCTGCCAGATAAACAGGGCTTGTATGATCCAGCCCAGGAACATGATTCGTGCGGTGTGGGCTTCGTCGCCAACATCAACGGTAAAAAATCACACGATATAATTCGGTTGGCCTTGGATGTACTGGTCAACCTGACCCACCGGGGGGCAACAGGCGCCGATCCGTTGACCGGAGATGGCGCGGGGTTGCTGATGCAACTGCCGGATGCCTTTCTCCGCAGCGCCTGCAAACGGTTGAAGATCACCTTGCCACCGGAAGGCCAATATGGTGTGGGCATGATTTTTTTGCCCAAGAATCAATTCCTGCAGGACACCTATCGCCGCCATGTAGAGCAGATCATCGGCGAAGAGGGGCAACAACTGCTGGGCTGGCGTGCCGTACCGATCAGTCCCGATGCGCAGATTGGCTACATCGCCAAAGCTTCCGAACCCGCCATCTTTCAGGTGTTTGTCGGTCAGGGAATCACCCCGGAAAATCCGGATTCTCTCTGGTTTGAGCGTAAGCTGTTTGTGATTCGCCGCCGCATCGAAAACGCGGTGTTGGGTTACAGCAAGGATGAGGTAAAATCATTTTACATCGCCAGCATGTCCTCCCGAACCTTGCTTTACAAGGGCATGTTTTTGGCCGATCAGGTTTCGGCCTACTACCCGGATTTGAGCGAGCCCTCCATGGTCTCTGCGTTTGCCATGGTGCATCAGCGCTATTCCACCAATACCTTCCCGACCTGGGATCTGGCCCATCCTTTCCGCATGATCTGCCATAATGGTGAAATCAACACCCTGCGCGGCAATATCAACTGGATGCATGCGCGCGAGGCGGTGTTGGCCTCCCCTCTCTTTGGCGAAGGGATCAAAAAACTCTTCCCGATTGTGCCGGAAGGGATTTCCGACTCGGCCTCATTCGACCGGGCGCTGGAATTTTTGGTGTTGTCGGGTCGTTCGCTCCCGCACGCCATGATGATGATGATTCCAGAAGCCTGGGAAAACCATCAGCAGATGGATCCAGAACGCAAAGCCTTCTATCAATACCATGGTTCGATCATGGAGCCTTGGGATGGACCGGCAGCGGTGGCTTTTACCGATGGGCGCTATATCGGGGCAACCTTGGACCGCAATGGTTTGCGTCCGGCGCGCTACCTGATCACCAAAAAAGGGCTATGTATCATGGCCTCCGAGGCGGGCACCATTCCAGTGCCACCGGAGGAGGAGGTGCATCACGGTCGGTTGCAACCGGGCCGCATGTTTGTGATCGACATGCAACAGGGCCGTATCATCGATGACCAAGAGATCAAGGCAGAAATTGTCGGGCGTCAACCTTACCGGCAATGGGTGGAAGAAAATTTGATTCCCATCGATAAACTGCCGGCGGGGCAAGAGGCAATGGTGGAGTTGGAACCGTTGCACGCCCGCTGCCATGTTTTCGGTTATACGGATGAGGATCTGCAAATGGTGCTGGCGCCCATGGTCGAAGTTGGTGAAGAGCCAGTGGGTTCCATGGGTAACGATGCGGCCTTGGCCATTTTGTCGGATCGTCCCGTATTGTTGTTTAATTATTTCAAACAGTTGTTTGCCCAGGTGACCAATCCGCCCATCGATCCGATTCGGGAAGAGTTGGTGATGAGCCTGTTTACCCAGTTGGGACCGGCTGGCAATCTGTTGGCAGAGACGCCGGACCATGTGCGCCGCATTGGTCTGCCGCAACCGATCTTGACCAACGCCGATCTGGAGAAGATTCGCGCGGTAGGGATGAATCCCCTGCGGGCAGTGACCTTGTCGACTCTCTATCCGGCCCAGGATGGACCGGAAGGGTTGAAACAGGGGTTGGTGCGCTTGTGTAACGAGGTGTCGGATTCGTTGGCCCAGGGTTATGGCGTGATCATCCTCAGTGACCGGGGGGTGTCGTCGCAGATGGTGCCGATTCCCGCCTTGTTGGCCACCTCCGGTGTACATCACCACATGATCCGCTCCGGTTCCCGCAATCAGGCCAGTATCATTGTCGAGACTGGCGAGGCACGCGAGGTGAACCATTTTGCCTTGCTGGTAGGCTATGGTGCGGGGGCGGTCAACCCCTACATGGCATTTGAGCTGTTGAATGATCTGGTGGAACGCCGTCTGGTGGGCAACCATACCACGCAGCAGGCCGAGTACCGCTACATCAAGGCGGTCAACAAAGGGATGCTCAAGGTCTTTTCCAAAATGGGCATCTCCACCCTGCGCAGTTATTGCGGGGCGCAGATTTTTGAGGCCGTTGGCCTGGATCACTCGGTGGTGGACCGTTATTTCACCGGGACGGTCTCGCGCATCGAGGGGATCAACCTGGAGATGATCGCCGAGGAGAGTTTGCGTCGTCATCAACGGGCCTATGGAGGCTTGTTGGGCTACGAGCAGGGGTTGGATGTGGGGGGCGAGTATCGCTACCGCAAAGGTGGCGAGCGGCACATGTGGACGCCGGAGACCATTGCCCTGCTGCAACGGGCGACGCGGGAGAATGATTTTCAGCTTTTCAAAGAGTTTTCCAAGGCCATCAACGAGCAGTCCAAGGCGTTGTGTACCTTGCGTGGTTTGTTCCGTTTGAAGCGGTTGCCGGTACCGATTCCGCTCGACGAGGTGGAACCGGCCTCGGAGATTGTGCGCCGTTTTGTGACTGGGGCCATGTCCTATGGTTCCATCTCCAAAGAGGCCCATGAAACGTTGGCCATTGCCATGAACCGGCTTGGTGGGCGGTCCAATACCGGCGAGGGTGGGGAGGATCCAGAGCGTTTCAAGCCACGACCGAATGGCGATTTTGCCCGTAGCGCCATCAAGCAGGTGGCCTCTGGTCGTTTTGGGGTTAGCAGCCATTATCTGGTCAATGCCGATGAGTTGCAGATTAAGATTGCCCAGGGGGCCAAGCCGGGCGAAGGGGGGCAGTTGCCCGGTCATAAGGTCAACGAGGTGATTGCCAAGACCCGCAATACCACCCCTGGGGTGACCTTAATTAGTCCGCCGCCGCATCATGACATTTATTCGATTGAGGATCTGGCACAGTTGATCTTTGACCTGAAGAATGTCAATCCAGAGGCGCGTATTTCGGTCAAGCTGGTGGCCGAGGTGGGTGTCGGTACGGTAGCGGCGGGTGTGGCCAAAGGCCATGCGGACATGATTTTGATCTCTGGTGCGGATGGGGGGACGGGGGCCTCGCCGCTGAGTTCCATCAAGCATGCGGGTGTGCCCTGGGAGTTGGGTTTGGCGGAGACGCAGCAGACCTTGGTGTTGAACGATTTGCGTGGCCGGGTGCGGGTGCAGACCGATGGGCAGTTGCGCACCGGACGGGATGTGGTCATTGCGGCGTTGCTGGGCGCCGAGGAGTTTGGATTTGCCACGGCCCCGTTGGTGGTGGAAGGGTGCGTGATGATGCGCAAGTGTCATCTGGGTACCTGTCCGACCGGTGTGGCGACCCAGGATGTGGGGTTGCGCAAGAAGTTTACCGGTGATCCGCAGCATGTGATCAACTTTTTCTACTTTGTGGCCAACGAAGTACGCGAAATCATGGCGGGAATGGGTTTCCGTCGTCTGGATGAGATGATTGGCCGTGTGGAGTTGGTGCGCATGGAGGAGGCAATCAGGCATTGGAAGGCGCAGGGTCTGGATTTCAGTACGATTTTGAGCAAGCCAGACGTGCCAAACAATATTGCTACACGGTGTGTGCAGCCCCAGGATCATGGGATTGACCATGTGTTGGACTTGAAACTGGTGGATCTGGCCGAGCGGGCTTTTGACAATAAAAAGCCCATTGAAATTCGTTTGCCGATTCAGAACACGGATCGCACGGTGGGAGCCATGTTGGGCGGCAAAATCTCTTTGCGTTTTGGCGCGGAAGGGTTGCCGGAAGATACCATCAACTGCCATTTCGAGGGTGTTGCCGGGCAGAGTTTTGGGGCGTTCAATGTCAACGGAGTATCGCTGCATTTGCAGGGTGCGGCCAATGACTATGTGGGCAAGGGGATGTCCGGGGGACGGATCGTGATTCGGCCGCACCCGAAGTCGGCCATTGTGGCGGAAGAGAACATTATTGTTGGGAATACCTTGTTGTATGGTGCCATTGGTGGCGAGGCGTACTTCCGTGGCATGGCTGGCGAGCGTTTTGCGGTGCGCAATTCCGGGGCAACGGCGGTGGTGGAGGGTGTCGGAGATCACGGCTGCGAATACATGACCGGTGGTGTGGTGGTGGTGTTGGGTCGGACGGGGCGCAACTTTGCGGCGGGCATGAGCGGTGGCGTGGCTTATGTCTATGACCAGGAAGGCTCTTTTGCGGCCATGTACAACCCTGCCATGGTGAAACTGCTGCCGTTGGATGGGGATGACGAGGCGTTGTTGCGGCAGTTGTTGGAGAAGCACATGCGCTACACGGAGAGTGCGGTGGCGAAGCGACTGTTGGCGGACTGGCCGGGGGCGGCAGGAAAGTTCAGCAAGGTGATGCCGATTGAGTATGAGCGGGTGTTGCTGGCGCAAAAAGCGGCGCAGCAGCGGACAAGTGCCTAGTTGACGGTAAGATCTTAGTGCGGATTGGATGAAGAAGAATGGGCAAAATAACCGGTTTTATTGAAATTGAGCGGGTAACGCCTTCGTTGCGTCCGGTTGCCGAACGGATCACCGATTGGGATGCGTTGTATCAGCCGTTTGCCAGGGAGCGGATACAGGAGCAGGCGGCCCGTTGCATGGATTGTGGGGTGCCTTTTTGCCACAGTGGCTGCACGTTGGGCAATTTGATTCCGCAGTGGAATGACTGGGTGTACAAGGGACAGTGGGCGTTGGCGGTGGAGACGTTGCATCGCACCAACAATTTTCCGGAGTTTACCGGGAATGTCTGTCCGGCCTTGTGTGAGACGTCGTGTGTGGTTGGGATCAACCGGGAGCCGGTATCGATTCGGCAGATTGAGCGCACGATTGTGGAGGAGGGGTTTGCGCGGGGGTTGATTGTGCCGCGTCCGGCCAAGGAGAAGAGTGGCAAGCGTGTGGCGGTGATTGGTTCTGGGCCTGCGGGGATGGCAGCGGCGCAGCAACTGACACGGGCGGGACATGCGGTGACCCTGTACGAGAAGGCGCGCAAGGTGGGCGGATTGCTGCGCTATGGTATTCCCAACTTCAAGTTGGAAAAGCAGATTATTGATCGTCGTTTGCAGCAGATGATCGAGGAAGGGTTGACGGTTCGCACGGGTGTCCATGTGGGTGTGGATCTGCCGGTGGAGCAGTTGCGGCGGGAATACGATGCCATCCTGCTGGTGGGTGGGGCGGAACATCCGCGAGATTTGACCATACCTGGGCGGGAGTTGCGCGGTATTCACTATGCGATGGATTTTCTGGGACAGCAAAACCGTCGTTTGGGTGGCGAGGATCTGTCCGGGGAACAGGCGATTTTGGCGACCAATCGCCATGTGGTGGTGATTGGTGGTGGGGATACCGGGGCGGATTGTGTCGGGACTTCGGTGCGTCAAGGTGCCAAGAGCGTGACGCAGATTGAGTTGCTGCCCAAACCGCCCAAGGATCGTTCGACGGAGACACCGTGGCCGATGTGGCCGGTACAGTTGCGGATTTCGACCTCGCACCAGGAGGGGTGTACGCAGGAGTGGAGTGTTCTGACCAAAAATTTTGAAGGCGAGGAGGGGCAGGTCAAGCGGTTGCAGTGTGTGCGCTTGAACTGGCGCGAACCGGAAAGTGGTGGTCGTCCGCTCATGGAGGAGATTGCGGGGAGTGCGTTTGTTTTGCAGGCGGAGTTGGTTTTATTGGCGATGGGTTTTGTGGCCCCGGTGAAGAGTGGGTTGTTGGAGGGCCTGGGGGTGGAGATGGACGCACGTGGCAATGTGTGTGTGGACGACGGCTACGCGACCAGTGTGGAGGGTGTCTTTGCCGCTGGAGACATGGCGACCGGTCAATCCCTGGTGTTGAAGGCGATCTACGGCGGGCGTCAAGCCGCCAAGGCGATAGATGGTTGGTTGCGCGGTGGGGAGAGTATTTTGCCTTAGAGAAGAGAGCGATGTACATGCCAAGCAGAGCATAGGCGATGGTTTGTTAGCGGCGATTTCGCGTCAAACCGGGGAGAAATTGAGATGATGGACATTCGGTACCCAGCAATCATGGAGTCACAGGAGCCAGCCGGTTTTTTTATACGATTTTTGGACGTGGAGGAGGCGTTTACGGAGGGGAGTACGCGGGAGGAGGCGTTGCAGAATGCGGCTGAGGTATTGACGGCGCTGTTGGGTTGGCGGATGGACCAGGGGTTGGAGATTCCGCAACCGAGCCAGGATGTTAAGGAGGCCTTTTATGTTGCTCCAGATGCCAAAACGCAGGCGGCGCTTTTGCTGCGGTTTGCGATGGAGAGGCCGGTGGGAACCAGTCGGGGCCACCAAAGCAGGAAAACTCTTTCTTCCACCAGAGACCATGCTGTTCAGCAGCATCGGCCATCATTAAGACAATTAGAGAAGGCAGCGGCCCGTTTAGGCAAGCGACTGGTTCTCTCGTTTGATTGAGCAGGGTGTTGCGTAGGGCGGCACCCTGTCTCTGATCGTTGTTCCTGCTCATTCTTTCCGAAAAAATCAATGATTTCTGATAATTAGTGTTTATTGAACGCTGGGGATGGTCTGTGCGATTTGTGATTGGACCGAGAATTGAGTGGGGGGAGGTGGATGTGAGCGATAGGGGACAGTTTGCAGAGCGGCAGGGGTTGTGGATACAGACCTATACAGGCAAGCAATTTTGGCCTTTGGATGCGCGGGCGGAGGAGGTCGAGATTGAGGACATTGCCCATTCACTGGCCATGCTTTGTCGGTTTAACGGCCATTGTCGGCGCTTTTATTCGGTCGCGGAACATTCGGTGCATGTTTCGCGGGTTGTGTCGGCGCAACTGGCCCGTTGGGGGTTGATGCATGATGCGGCGGAGGCCTATCTGTCGGACTTGCCGCAACCGATCAAGCGTCACATGCCGATTTTCCGGGAATATGAAGAGCGTCTGTTGCGGGTGATTGCCGAACGGTTTTCCCTGCCATGGGGGGTGCCAGGAGAGATTGTGCAGGCGGATATGGTGCTGTTGGCCACCGAGAAGGCGGCCTTGATGGGCAAGGAGCCGGCTCCCTGGCAGGGGTTGCCGGAGGCGTTGGATCCAGGGATGATTCTCTGTCTTGGGCCAGAGCAGGCCAAGGAGAGCTTCTTGCGTCGTTTTACAGAGCTTTTTTCTTGATGGAGCGTATCTGTTCACTGTCGCCAGGATGGCAGGCGGAAGCGGTGGCGCTCTACAACCGGGTGAGTGCCGGGTTGAAGCTACCCTATGGGCGTCGGATAACGACGCAATTTCTGGAACGGCGCCTGTTTGGGTCACAGCTTTGGTCCAGTGATTGTTCCCGGTTGCTGTTGGACGATGCGGGCAGGGTGATCGGCATGGCCTTGGCGAATCGGCGCAGCAACCCCGGCGTCGGGCAGGGTGAGCGTTTGCTGTTGCATTGGTTGGGGATTGATCCGCTTTGGCAAGGCAGGGGGCTGGGAGGGCAGTTGTTGCGGCATATGCAGGCGTTGGCCCGGCAGGGCGGTCAGCGCGCGGTGGCGAGCGCTCTGCAGTGGAGTGGTTTATGGCCGGGCGTGGTGGAGGGGTTGCAGGGCATGGAAGGTCTGGTTGCACGGAGCGGGGGGGAATGGCAGCCTGGGGAGCTGTTTTTGCGCTGTGCGGTGCAAGGGAGGTCGTGGACTGAACAGGGGGAGGTGCCCATTGTTGGTTTTACACAGGCCCATGCGGCAGGATTGCGCGGTTTGTTGCAGGAGAATTTCAGCATCGGTTGGCAGCACGAAACCTTGAGCCGGATTGACCAGAATTATGAGCCTTTCAATGGCTATGGACTATCGGAAACCTATTGTGCGGCCCCCGTTGGGCGGGATCTGTTGATTGCGGAGGTGGCAGGTGAGGTGGTGGGATTTTGTGTGCTGCAGGCCGGGGAGGAAGGCATGGCCTTCTTTGGGCCGGTTGGCTTGCGCCCAGAGTGGCGCAAGCGGGGCATTGGCAGCGCGCTTTTGCATGCCGCGTTGCGGCGTACCCAGGACATCGGTTGCCAAGAGATGGGGTTATGGACCAACCAGACTCTGGCAGAGGGGTTTTATCTGCCTTTGGGGTTGCAGCGGGGGTGTGTGACACGGCATGTCGTTTGGAAGAGTCATGCCTGAATCGCGTTGAACGTATCTTCAATCACTGTGTCAGAATTATGGCTGCGGATCACATTTTGAAAAGCATTCCTGGATTCCATTAATGTTTTGCTGTACCCTGTCACCGCATGTAACAGGTGGAAGGGCTCACCTTAATGCAGTTAACAGTAGTCAAAGTAGGGATATTTTGACAATTTTTCATTTTGGCAAACAAGTTGCACACAATCGGTCATACCGGGGCAGTTGCGATGTACATACCCCACCGATTGTTTTCTTGAGAAGGAGGGCGCACCCATGGTGACCCATTTCAAAGGCAATTCCGAAGAGCTTCACCGCTGGAGAGCGATCAAAGAGTCTCTCATTCTGGTAACCGCGATTTTTTGCTCGACCATTCTGGTTGTGGCTCTCTCGACGGCGGTACAGAAGGCAACTTACTTCGTCAGCCATACCATTCGCTAATTGTTTTTCGAGACCAACAGGAAATGATGAACGAAGATCAACACCCAGTCCCTTCGCGACGGACCTTTGCCATCATTTCCCATCCAGATGCCGGCAAGACGACACTGACCGAAAAGCTGCTTCTTTTCGGCGGTGCGATCCAGATGGCGGGTCGGGTCAAAGCCAGGGGGCAGCAACGGTTGGCGCGTTCCGACTGGATGAAAGTGGAGCAGGAAAGGGGTATTTCAGTAACTGTTTCTGTAATGACCTATACGTACCAGGGGTTGACGTTCAACCTGTTGGATACGCCAGGCCATGCTGATTTCAGTG
The DNA here is from genome assembly GCA_002753095.1 of Magnetococcales bacterium. Taxonomy (GTDB): domain Bacteria; phylum Pseudomonadota; class Magnetococcia; order Magnetococcales; family Magnetaquicoccaceae; genus Magnetaquicoccus. Next base: position 5,285 of record PDZU01000048.1, on the reverse strand, counting down.
AAGACACCTACCGCACTTTGACGGCTGTTGATTCTGCCATCATGGTGATTGATGCGGCCAAGGGGATTGAGGCGCAAACCTTGAAGCTGTTTGAGGTGTGTCGTTTGCGCAATGTGCCCATCATCACGTTTATTAACAAAATGGATCGTGATGGACGTGATCCTTTTGATTTGATGAGTGAGATTGAGGAGAAGCTTGCCTTGGAGGCGGTGCCGGCCACGTGGCCGATTGGTTCTGGGCGGGATTTTCTCGGTTGCTATGATTTGCGCCATGAGCAACTGTTGTTCATGGACCGCAGTGATGGTCGGGAGGTGTTGGAGGCGGAGACGTGCAGTGGTTTGGAGGATGATAAAATTGATCAATTGATTCCTCCTGGGGCAGCGGAACGGCTGCGCGAGGAGGTGGATATGGTACGAGGTTTATGTCCTACTTTTAATTTGAACAGTTACCGTCAGGGCCATATGACTCCGGTATTTTTTGGCAGTGCCATCAACAATTTCGGGGTACGTGAGCTGTTGCAGGGGGTGTCAGAGTTGGCGCCTTCTCCGCGTCCGCAGCGGGCCACGGAGCGGTTGGTTGATCCTTTGGAGGAGAAGGTTACGGCTTTTGTCTTTAAGATCCAGGCGAACATGGATCCCAACCATCGGGATCGGGTGGCTTTTGTGCGTCTATGTTCCGGCCATTTTACCCGTGGCATGAAGATGCGCCATGTGCGTAGTGGCAAAACCTTGACACTGCACAATCCCATGATGTTTTTGGCTCAGGATCGTGGGTTGGCGGATGAGGCGTGGGCTGGTGACATTCTTGGCATTCCCAATCATGGGGTTTTGCGTATTGGTGACACGCTGACGGAGGGGGAAGATTTACATTTTTTAGGTATTCCCAACTTTGCCCCGGAGATGTTGCGGCGTGTGCGGGCGGATGATCCGTTACGTTTGAAGCATTTGGGTCGTACTTTGGTGCAGTTGGGTGAGGAGGGGGCGGCGCGGGTTTTCAAGACCGAGTTGGGGTCGGACTGGATTATTGGTGTTGTTGGGGGGTTGCAGTTTGATGTGATTGCGGATCGGATTCGCACTGAGTATAACATTCCGGTCCATCTGGAGGGGACGAGCATTCACACGGCGCGTTGGTTGGAAGCGGACGACAGTAAACTGTTGAAGCGGTTCATGGATGCCAATATTGGCGAGATGGCACAGGATCATGATGGATGTCCTGTTTTCCTGGCGCGGAATGCTTGGCGTTTGGATAACGCGATCAAGGAGTGGCCTGGCGTGCGATTCTTGAAGGTCAAAGAGTGAGCTCATTAATTCAGTAAAAGAATAAACTTCTGCGGGGTGCAGGGGCGGTCACCGCCCCTGCTGGGTGCAGGGCAAAGCCCTGCATGGAATGTGCGGCGTTTAAGATAAGCAAATGCGCAGCATTTGCGCACGCCGCACCAATCTGTGCCCCGCAGGGGCACGCTCTGGGAGGGCGGACGCCCGACTATTAACCGTGCGTGCCATCTTAATTTTCTTTGTTATCGAATGGTTTTGCAGGCGGGTATATGTAGTCCTTGGAGTCACCTGATGAGCGAACAGCGTATCCCCAAAAACACTGGTCTGCGGCGCATTCTGCGTGCCACGGTCTATTCACTGCAGGGGTTGAGGGCTGCCTGGAAAAGTGAAGCTGCTTTCCGCCAGGAGCTTATCCTGGCCCTTTTTCTTGCTCCGGTTGCCTTCTTTGTTGGTCAGAACGCAACCCAGAGAGTGCTTCTGCTTGCTACCTTGTTTATTGTCGTCATCACGGAGTTGCTCAACTCTGCCATTGAGGCGACTGTTGATCGTATTGGCAGCGAGCAGCACCCTTTGGCTGGTCAGGCCAAGGACATTGGTTCCGCCGCTGTTTTTGTCAGCCTTCTGTTGTTGGTGGTGACATGGGGGTTGATTGTCTGGGAAAATGCTGGGTAAGTCCCATGGCCTGAAGCACGTCATTGGAGATTTGATGGATATCTTCCACTGTGTGTACGGGCAGACCGGAACTCAGGTTCCACCATCGACCATGGGCAAGCCAATTGCGCAGATCAAGAATGGTTTTATACGTATTGACCTTATTACATAAATCGGTGTTTCCCGGATACCTGTCAACCCATGCAGACAGAATTTGCCCAAAACTAACACCACCGGCTCCGTGCCGAGAATTACTCAGTAGCGTGATAAAGGTACTCGTTATAGGATCTTGATTGTTGTTATTTATTCTGGTTGCGAAATCATAACGAATATGTCCTTCCGTGACCGATAAGAGATCCAGCTTGACAAGATTTTCCAATTCACTAATCAGGTCATCAAAGAATATCCGGAGTTCATCTGGAGAAGCGAACCGAACTGTTTCAAGACCAATGGCAACCAGGGCATCCTCATTTTTATTGTTTCCTAAAGCTGCGAGAACGCTGTTTTTTCTGCTTTCCAGGCAGAGCCTGGATTGTAAATAATAATCTTGAATAAAATCGATATCTTGCATCTTGGCAGAGACATCGATCTGCGGACTCATGACCGCACCATGCTTATGAGCATCTTGGTGAATGATTCTTCTGTGACTTGTTGCAACATCGTACCACGTCGATCCGGAGGAACGAAATACCAACCTGAGTTCCCCATGCGTTCTTCGATGGATGGCCCAGTTGGCTTATCACGGGGATGGGAAACATGGGCGGTTTCGGAGGTCGAAGTTGAAATCGTGGTTTTGACAGTCGGCGGTTGATCCGTATCGTTCAGGATGATCATTACGCTTCCAAGAGGACCAGTCATATCGACCCTGCCCAGTCCACCGAGGATCACCAATCCCTTTGGCACCAGGTTCACATCTTCGGAGCTGATTCGAATCCTCATGGTGGGAACGGGATAGGTTCCTAGACGCTCCTCATGGATTTTAATGCTCTCGGTAACGGTTTCAAGAAGCTTTTCGTTGTTTTCGGATGTCTTGTAAGGGGCAAGCCAAGATTCCACTTCCCGATACAGCGCGTCGATTTTACCCAACCAAATGGACTTCCTACGCTCCCAATCGACATGACTCCCTTGGGCCTCACGTTCTTTTTTTTGTTTCAGGAAATTCGCGAACTCAGTATTAACCATGGGATTCTCCTTCATTGTGCACTCGAACAGCCCCAGCCCGACCTGCTTGACCATGGCGCGCCAGTTGGCCAGGAGTTTGAGAAATCGGAAATCGAGGGACAGTGTAACCATTTCCCCACATAAATCAAATCGAGGGACAATGTACTCACTTTTCCGCCCCCCACCATGCTCATTTTCCCCATTTGCCAACAAAGCTCACCCACACGATAACTCCACCCTTTTTCCATCGCAGATCAAAGAAGCCCGCAAGAGTGGCGACACGTTCGCAACGACTGGATGCAATAGCGGCGCAACCATGGGTAGAAAGTCTACCAGATGAAACAAATCTATGTAAATCTAAAAAATCATTTGATATGAAAAAATCGAACTCTGAAAAATTTATGGTATCCTCCAGATTTTCTACATATATATTTGGCCAGAATATCGTGCAAGGGGATTGCTTCTATCTCTCCACGCCGATAAGCCGCTATGCGATCCTCGGCTTCCAGGGACCAGAGTCGATCCATCTCCTGATTCGCTTCATCCAGAGTGCTTAAAATCGCATCCACCAATTCCAAACGCGCCGAGGGACTCAGTTTGCGAACCTGGGATTCAATGGCGGCTGCAATAGTATCGCTCATCATGATCCCTCGTTGATTGTCTCGTGACAGATCTGTCAGTTTGTCGGAATCGGAAAATTAGAGCAGTTCACCCATCCTTTTTCCATCGCAGATCAAAGAAGCCTGCAAGGTAATATATAACATTGGGAATAAATCAATTATTCCTCGAAAACAGACTCTCTGGGACGCTGATAATACTGCAGTATCTCCTCACTGTTCAACAATATTATCTGCTGATATTTTGCCTTGCGCACCGTCTGGTGTGGATCCAACCCCCATCTGTTCAGAAAATAGTAGAGAAATCCAACCCGAACCCTCGCTTCCAACTTGCCATCTTTCATGCCGAAATCAAGTTCGACAGCCCTTTTCTGGGTTTCCGTCAAGTCGGGATGTGGACCAAGTTGCACCATAATGATCTGCTCCCATTCATGATCCGGCGGCTGGTTTTGATCATCCTGTTTTACCGCCTCTACCTTGATAACTCTTGGAAAAAGATAATCTTTATACATCAACGAACGATGACAAAAGGCACGGATATGCCAGCGAAAGCCATCGTGAGCCAGGGCACGAGGCGTAATCCAGCGCAGGACAGGATCTGGGGATTGCATGGATTGATACCGTATACGCAGAGCCTGTTTTTTTCTGATTGCATCCAGAATGGCCTGCAACAGTTCAGGATGGATGGTGCGTCGCAAGGAAGGCAATACATCGTATGGTGGAACATGAGACAGCCAACTCTCCTGGGCAGTCACAATGCCAGACGACATGGCGTGCAGATTGGCCAGATAGCATTCCGAATCAGGCTTCAGAAACCGTGCCTGGAATTTTTCGGAAGGAAAATAGTGTTTGGCACGGGTGTCATAGAGAAGGTTTCCCGGCGCCAACTCCTGGTAAAGATTGAAATCAGCAGAAGCCTGTGGCGTCGAAACGCCAAAGTGATCAATCAAGTCAATCCGGTTGATTTTTCCCTCCCAGAAGAGGCGGAACTCAATGAATTCCATCCGACGCTCTACCCCCCATTTGAGATCCCGAAGAGGTTTGTCTGCTGCCGTGTTGTTGTTCATGTCTGGTCCGTATATAAAATATATTGACAATCTTTACTAGTGCGACTATTTTATATTCTATCACTCAACCTGCTGCGATTCAAGTCACTGATGTTGCGTGATGTTGGTGATGTGTAAGTGATCAGGTTGTCAGCACTGGTGACGGTTGCACCATCACGATTGCTTATCGCGATAACAGAATCTGGCGCAGCTAGGAAACCTGTCCTGAAGTGCAGACGAGCAATGGGATTACGATTATTTTAACCGTATGGAGAGATTGAATGGCCCGCTATCGTTACAGCATGGTTTATGTCGAGAAGCTTGCACCCCACTCCTTTCTGCTGTTCGTGGATGACAAAATTTCCACAAAACTGAGAGATTTTTCGTCCGGTCGAGAGGTGGAATTGGGGCAGCCTGTGCTGGTTCAGCGAAAATCGGACAAACCGCATTTGAAAATAAGCTACTATCTGTCTCTTCCTGGAGGTCACCCAGGACTTCGGACTGCGTTTTTTTAGGCATGATGGGTCTATTGTTCC
>PDZU01000047.1 GCA_002753095.1 Magnetococcales bacterium | reverse complement strand
TCACAAAAAAGAGATTTTGGGCGAAACCGCCGCCTTCCCGCTGCTGGCCGGGGAAAAAGATCAGCCCTTTGTTTTATAACGCTTTAAATCTATCTGGTGGAGCAATACGCACGTGAGCCTCATTGTCCAAAAATATGGTGGTACTTCCGTTGGTAGCGTCGACCGCATCCGCAACGTCGCCGCCCGTGCCATCGCCGCCCATAAAGAGGGCCATCAGGTGGTGGTCACCGTCTCAGCCATGTCCGGTGAAACCAACCGTCTGGTCGCCCTGGTCGAAGCCATCACCGACCGCTACAACAAACGCGAATACGACGTGGTCGTCGCCGCCGGAGAGCAGATCTCCATCGGCCTGCTGGCCATCGCCATCGAAAATCAGGGCGTGCCTGCCCGCTCCTATCTGGGCTGGCAGGTCCGTTTCCGCACCGATGCCGTCCACTCCAAGGCCCGCATTCTGGAGGTGGAGAGCGAACGGATTTTGGCCGATCTGGCCAAGGGAATGATCGTGGTAATCGCCGGTTTTCAGGGTGTCGATGATGACGGCAACGTCACCACCCTGGGTCGCGGCGGTTCGGATACCTCGGCTGTGGCCCTGGCCGCTGCCCTCAAAGCCGATCGGTGCGACATCTATACCGACGTGGACGGGGTCTATACCAGCGATCCCCGCATCGTCTCCAACGCCCGCCGTCTGGACCGCATCTCCTACGAAGAGATGCTGGAAATGGCCTCCCTGGGCGCCAAAGTCCTGCAAATCCGTTCGGTTGAACTGGCTAAAAAATATAACGTGCCCCTGCGTGTCCTCTCCTCCATGGAAGAGGGCGGTGGCACTCTGCTGACAGAGGAAGATGAACTCATGGAAAAAGTGATTGTCTCCGCCATCACCCACAATCGGGATGAGGCCAAAATTACCGTGCTCGGCGTGCCCGACAAGCCCGGTGTGGCCGCCACCATCGTTGGCGCCCTGGCCGATGCCAATATCAACGTGGACATGATCATTCAAAACATCTCTGCCAGCGGCGAAACCGATATGACCTTCACCGTACCCAGAGGCGACTATCAAGCCGCCCTAGAGGTGTTGGACAAGCCGATCAAGGAGATTGGCGCCCGCGAACTCAAGGGTAACAAGGCGATTGCCAAGGTGTCTGCCGTTGGCGTCGGCATGCGTTCCCATAGCGGTGTGGCGCAAAAAATGTTTTCCGCCCTCTCCAAGGAAGGCATTAACATCCAGATGATTTCCACCTCGGAAATCAAGATCTCCGTCATCCTGGATGAAAAATATATGGAACTGGCCGTAAGGACTCTGCACGATGCCTTTGAACTCGATAAAGACGCCGGTGACCGCGTCGGCACCCACTAAAACGGTCGCCCTCTACGACACCACCCTGCGCGATGGCGGACAAAGTGAAGATATTCACTTTACCGTTGTGGATAAAATCCGCATCGCCGAACGCCTGGATGCCATCGGCATCGACTATATCGAAGGGGGTTGGCCCGGCGCCAACCCCACCGATAACGATTTTTTTCAGCAGATCAAGCAGCGCCCGCTGCGCCATGCCCGTTTGGTAGCCTTTGGCTCCACCAAGCGCTCTGGCACTTCGGTCGCGCAGGATCCGATGCTGCAGGGATTATTGCGGGCCGAAACAAGCGCCATCACGCTGTTTGGCAAAAGCTGGACCTTGCATGTCAGCGATGCCTTGGGCATCGAACTGCCGGAAAATCTGGCCATGATCCATGATTCGATTCGCTTTCTCAAGGAGCGGGTCGATACGGTTTTTTTTGATGCCGAACATTTTTTTGATGGTTTCAAGGCCAATCCGGCGTATGCGCAACAGGTGTTGCAAACCGCACACGAGGCGGGAGCGGACTGTCTGGTGCTGTGCGACACCAACGGTGGCTGTCTGGTGCGTGAAATCGACCAGATCACCGCCCAAATCGCGCAGCAGGCGTCCGTGTGGGGGGCAGCCTGGGGGATCCACTGTCACAATGATGCCGAGTTGGCGGTGGCCAACTCTTTGACCGCCGTGCACAACGGGGCGACCCAGGTGCAAGGCACCATCAACGGCATTGGCGAGCGCTGTGGCAACGCCAATCTGGTCTCCATCATCCCCAACCTGCTGTTGAAGATGGCATGTCGCACCGGGATCTCCCAACAACAACTGACCCAGTTAACCCGTTTGAGCCGCTATGTGGACGAGATCACCAATCGCGTACCACAGAAAAATCAAGCGTTTGTTGGCACATCGGCCTTTGCCCACAAGGGGGGCATTCATGTGTCGGCGGTGCTGAAAAACACCCTGACCTATGAGCATATCGATCCCAAACAGGTCGGCAACCAGCAGCGCGTGCTGATCTCCGATCAATCGGGGCGCAGCAACCTGCTCTACAAACTGCAGGAGTTGGGCTTCAACGATCTGGACAGTCAAGACCGCCGCCTCAACGCCCTGCTCGACGAGATTAAGTTGCTCGAACATCGCGGGTTCCAGTTTGCCGGGGCCGAAGCCTCTTTTGAACTGCGGGCCATGGAGGCTTTTGGTCAGTTGCCGGACTATTTCCAACTGCGCGGCTTCCGGGTCATTGACGAACGGCGTGTCAATGCCGACAATGAGCGCACCATGGGCTCGGAAGCCACCGTCAAGCTGCTGGTGGATGGTCGTCTGATCCATTTGGTGGACGAGGGAACCGGTCCTGTGGATGCCCTGCATACCGCCCTGTGCCGCGCCCTGGAGCAATACTACCCCCAGGTCAACGCCATGCATCTGGTGGATTACAAGGTGCGCATTCTCAGCAACGGCGGCTCCGGGGGAACAGATGCCAAAGTGCGGGTATTGACAGGATGGCAAGACGATCAGCACAATTGGGGAACGGTCGGTGTATCCGACCATATCATTGCCGCCTCCTATGATGCCATGGTGGATGCGGTGCGCTATAAACTGTATAAGGACGGCGTTTCCCCCACGGCGGAGAAACGGACCGGTGTTGTCGCCATTTGATGGGAGGTTCTGGATACATGAAAAAGATTGAAGCCATTATCAAGCCGTTCAAGCTGGATGATGTGAAAGAGGCCCTGGCCGAGGTGGGAATTCAGGGTATTACTGTTTCGGAGGTGCGTGGTTTTGGTCGCCAGAAAGGGCATACGGAGCTGTATCGTGGCGCCGAATATGTGGTGGATTTTTTGCCGAAGCTGAAGGTCGAAGTGGTCCTGAGTGATGATCTGGTCGAGCGGGCCATCAAGGCCATCGAACAGGCTGCCCGTACCGGTCGCATTGGTGACGGTAAGATTTTCATTACCCCGGTGGAAGGGGTCATTCGCATTCGCACCGGCGAACGGGATGCCAACGCCTTGTAATTACCGACCCGCTTTGCCAACCACTTTTTGCAGCCGTTTTGTCTGTTCCGGGGATCCAGGGGGGGGATTTTCGCGCGTATTGAGTTTGACCTCGCGACGGGGCGGCGGCACGGTTCAAAGAGCGCCAGACCAATCAAGTTCGTGGAGAGCTCCTCTCCAGACCTCTACCAGGAGGAGGTTCTCTCCTCCTGGTCCTCCTTGATACCCGTGTTAACCCTGTTGGACTTCTGCCAGGCTAATGACGCGCCGTGAAACGAGAACTGGGTAAGCTATTCAAGAAAGAGGCCATCATTTTCCGCCAGGGGGATCCGGCGGAGTGCATGTATGTGGTGCAAAAAGGCGCAGTAGAGATGGTCGTCGAGTCCGAATACGGCAACAAGCGCCTTGCCCTGCTGCACAACGGGGATGTTTTTGGCGAAGTCTCCCTGTTTGCGGAGAAGGCCCGTTTTGCCACGGCCCGCGCTGTGGAGGATACCTGGGTGATTACCCTGGATGAAAAGGCATTCCTGGCCCGTTTGCACCAGGATCCCTCTTTGGCCTACCACATGATCCGCCAGATGGCGCACCGCATCTACGAGCAGGATCACCAACTGATGCGCGGCTACTATGACGAAGAGAACCGTTCCCATGACATTACCGGCTTTGTCAGTTACATTGACCTAGTCGCCCTGCTGGAAAAAGAGCTGAGCCGTGCCAAGCGGCTTTGGCAACCGCTCACTTTTGCCATCATCGACATCGATGATTTTGACACACTGCAGACCCAATATGGGGCCGTGATCGGGGAGGATCTGCTGGAATCACTGGGCGGCACCATCAAGGGGGTTTTGCGCCGCCAGGATGTGGTGGGACGCTTTGGCGAGGATCAATTTGGCCTGCTGCTCTACGAAACCGATGGTCAGGCTGCCCTGCAGGTGATCGAGAAGGTCAAACGCTCTTTCCTCAACCTGTGGGGTCGTTTGGAACACCCGGATATTGCTGCGACTTTTAGTTGCGGTATCAGTTGTTATCCCGACTATGGCAATGTGGCGCAGTTGAGCAAAGCCGCCCACAAAGCCCTCAACAAAGGCAAACAGAGTGGCAATCAGATCATGCTCGCCGATCCGCCGAAAAAATGATGAGCTGCTGCCCACTCTTGCGGGGAGTCGTGCATGAAGTTGCTCCCCAATAGCCGGGTTGGTATCATTGGTGGCGGTCCTTCCGGGGCCATGACCGCCTTTTTTTTGTTGGAGTTGGCGGAACGGTTGGAGATGCCGCTCCAGGTGGACATCTACGAATCCCGCGATTTTACCCGCTTTGGTCCATCGGGTTGCAACATGTGCGCCGGGGTGGTGTCCGAATCGTTGATTCAGACCCTGGCCGCCGAGGGCATTCCCCTGCCCACCTCGACGGTGGTACAACGGGGTATCGACTCCTATGTATTGCACACCTCCGACCTACCGGTGGTCACCATCAACACCCCGGTGGATGAGGTGCGCATCGCTGCCGTCTATCGCGGCAGCGGTCCTGGCAAACCAAGAAGCGATCAATCCTGGTCCAGTTTTGACCATTTTCTGCTCGACATGGCGCGGCAAAAGGGGGCCAATGTGCTGCCTCTGCGCGTTTCCGAACTGGCCTGGGACGGCGACAAGCCGCAGGTGATCGCCCGTGGCGGCCATACACAGACCTATGATTTTTTGGTCGGTGCGGTTGGTGTCAATTCACCCACTCTGGAAAAATTTGGCGAACTGGGCTTTGATTTTCAGCCTCCCAACGTCAACAAGGGCTTTTTGTCGGAGATCTATCTGGGGGTGGAACAGATTCAGCGCTATATGGGCAGTTCACTGCACATATTTCTGCTGGACATTCCCCGCCTGAAGTTTGCCGCGTTGATCCCCAAGGTGGAGTATGTCACCATCTGTCTGCTGGGGGAGAATATTGACAAACCCTTGATTGAGCAGTTCATGTCCACCCCGGAGGTCAAGCAGTGTTTTCCGCCGGAGATGGTCTGGTCGATGAGCGACAAGGGGTGTGAGGTGGGCGTGGGTCAAGCCTGTCATTGCGGCCCCCGTCTCAACCTGGGACCGGCCATCCACCCTTTTGCCGACCGGGTGGCCATGGTGGGGGATGCGGCGGTGACCCGTCTGTACAAGGATGGTATCGGTGCCGCTTATATCACCGCCAAGGCCTGTGCCGTCACGGCCCTGTTTTTTGGTATCAAAAAAAAGGATATGCAGGAGCATTATCAACCGGTTCTGGAACGTATTGCCAGCGATAACCGCATTGGACGTTTTATTTTCTGGATCACCCTCTTCTATCAGGAGTGGAATTTTTTGCGCCGGGGCATGGTGCAAATGGTCAAGGATGAACAAAAGCTGCCTGGAAGCAAACGGCGCATGAGCCGCGTGCTCTGGGACACTTTTACCGGTTCGGCCAGTTACCGGGAGATTCTGTTGCGGGCCTTGCACCCGCGTTTTTTTCTGCACCTGCTTTTCGCCACCCTGCGGGCGGCCATCACCCGCCTGCACAAATAACAAGGTTTTCGCATGACTTCTTTGCTGCAACACCCAGCCCCTCTTTTTTTGTTTCTGATGGTGGCTGCCCATCTGTTGGAGATGTTGGCTTTACTGCTCGACGGTCGCCAACTGCGCCACCCTCTTCCCCCGCAGCTTGCCGCCTGGGTGGAGGAGGAAACATGGCAAAAGAGCCAAACCTATACCCGCGCCCGGCATCGTCTGGCCTTTTGGGAAGCCAACTGGAATCTATTGGTCTTGTTGCTTTTTTGGTTTTCCGGGGGCTTTGCCTGGCTTGACCGCAGCGTCAGTGGGTGGCAACTGGCCCCGTGGTTGACCGGGGAGCTTTACATTGCTGCCCTGGTGCTGGGTTCTTATGTGTGCAACCTGCCCTTTGCCCTCTATGGCACCTTTCACCTGGAGGCCCGTTTCGGCTTCAACCGTACCACCTTGGCCACATGGCTCGGCGATCAGGGCAAGATGTTTGCGCTGGCTCTGCTTTTGGGGGGACCGTTGCTGGCGGTTTTGCTGCTTGTGCTGCAGCAGGCTGGCACGCACGCCTGGATGTATGGTTGGGCCACGGTAACAGCCTTCAGTTTGCTGTTGCAGGGAATTTTGCCACGCTGGATCTTGCCCCTTTTCAACCGTTTTGAACCACTGCCAGAGGGCGAATTGCGGCAGGCCATTCTGGACTATGCCGCGCGCATTGATTTTCCGGTTGGGCAGATTTTTACCATGGATGGTTCGCGACGCTCCAGCAAGGCCAACGCTTTTGTGACTGGCTTTGGTCAACAACGCCGTATTGCGCTGTTTGACACCCTGATCCAACAACACACGCAGGGGGAGTTACTGGCTGTTCTGGCCCATGAGGTTGGCCATGCCAGACACCACCATCTGCCCAAAATGCTCCTGCTGGGCACGTTGCACACGGGACTCTTGTTTGGCGTGTTGGCCCTGTTGTTGCCTTGGCCGGGTTTGTATCAAGGATTTTTGCTGGAGAGCATGCCGTTGCATGCGGGTCTGGTCTTTTTTGGGCTGGTGATCGGCCCCATTGATCTGTTTGCCGGTATCCTCTTCAAGGCGTTATCCCGCCGTTTTGAATATCAGGCCGACCAATTTGCCGTCCGTTCCGCCCCCGAACCGGGTGCTCTGATCAGCGCCTTGCGGACCCTGGCCAAGGAGAATCTCACCAATCTGATGCCGCACCCTTTGAGTGTCCTGCTGCACTACAGCCATCCGCCGGTTGGGCAACGGATTACGGCCATGGAGCAGGCCCTGCGATAGCACTGAAGATATATTTGGAGTAGACCATTGGGATGTCGGAACAGATTGTGACCTACCATCTCTCTTTGATTTCATTGACAATTTTCACGGCAAATTCACCAGCGGATCTCCCCTTGCACATCTCACGCGGCGGCAGGGGCGGCTGCCGGGAAAAACAAGCCCGCAGCTCCTCCTTGGTATGAAACCATAGACAATAGTCATCCCAATGGGGCTTGTCTGCCAAGGCGCGACAATCAAAAACCACAGGAACGGCCTCACAGGCTGCCGCTTCTAGCAAACGGGGGTTTTGCAGATTATAAGGATGCACCGACAACACATACTGGGCATCCTGATACACATCCGGCACCTCACTCGGCAGCAAGGCCCGTTTATGATAGGCGGCTACCTCCGGGTAAAGTTGCCAGTTGCTGCCATAAATCTCAACCTCAATTTCTGGATTTTTTTCATTGGCGATTTCGCATAACCAACGCGCCACGCCGATACGAACGACGGAGGCCCACAGATAGGTGCGCAGTTGGTGCTTGCTGAAATGGCTGCGCGAGGCCATCTCCTCCAGCCTTTCGTGGGTCATCACCTCGCCGGATGAGAAAACCGTCTCCATTTCCCGCAGAACGGCCTCACAACCAGGAAATTTGCTAACCATGTCGGTAAATGCGGTGGATGCCCAGACGATTTTATTTTTTATCTTGCGCCCTCCTCGGAAGCAAAAGGCATCCTCGAAGTAAACCAGTTCCCAACTGCGGGCATGCGTAGCTCCGGTCTTGTGCAGCATCTGTTCAATTTCGCCAGTCATCCCATAGATCAAATCCCTTTCCCTCCAGGGAATCGGCCTGCCATCCGTGATCATCTGAACAGGGTCATAAAAGGCAATCAGTCTGAAAACATCCTGATGAACCGAAAACATCATGCTGGAGTGCCAGTAGAAGTTGGCGTTGACGTCGACCACCAAGTGTGGATTGAACTCTGCCATGGCCTGCAGGTAGTGATGAAACCCCAGGCTCTCCGTATTGCCGAAATCGTCCAGTACAGCCTCTTCAAAAAACATGACCTCGCAGCCCGCTTTACGGAAACTGCGCTCTTGAGACAGGGCATAGAGACGAAAGCCGGGACGATGACGCATCACCGGAATAAACACCCGCAACGGCTCCCCTGGTTGCCACGTCGGTTGACTGTTCCGGCACTGTTCAGCAGCTTGATGCAGTACCTTGAAACGGAGATTACGCGCCTGAGCCATGCTCGCAATCACCTGATCGACAACACTCTGCTCCTGCAACACAGCCGGATCAAACGCCACATCCTGCGGCAGGGGAAAACGCGTGGTCAGGAAAAAATGGATCTGCGCCTCCTGTTCATCCGGTATGGCCTTGAGGTGAACTGGCGCATCCACGAAAGCCGCACCGCCGTGATAGCAAAAGTGCCCGCCCTGCGCAGCAGCCTGCCATGCCTGCTCCCGATTGGCAAAGAATGTTGGCTTTTCAATTGGGCGTTTGAACGGATAGCCTTTATTGGCGTAGTGATAGGCCATGCGCAAATGGTAATTGCTTAGCAAAAACATACTGTGCGGATGGGAAAGAGAAGAGTCCACAACAGTCCGATAGGCCGAGTACAGCAGTTCGTGGGCTGGAACAAAAGAGGGCTGCATCTGCAGCAATTTACTCAACACCTGCACCGCCTCTCCCCCCTGGCGCAGCACCAAACAAAGGTGCCCCAGACTGTGCAGAGCCTCAACATGGTCGTCCTGCTGTTGCAAAATTTTGCGGTAAACCTCAATTGCTTTGTGCCACGCCTGCTTTTGTTGCCACAACTTGCCCAGATTACCCAACAGAACAGGATGGTCGGGCAAAAGAGTCAACGCCTTTTCCACACAATGAACCGCCTGATCCAGATCACCACGCTGCATGCACAAAGAAGCAACCTGATTCCACAGGATAGGATTATCTGGATGATTGGCAAGTATCGTCTGGTACATGTCCCACGCCTTGTCCCTATCACCACGCTGCCAAACCTCCAGGGCCTCAGTTGGGCTTGGATCTGCACCCGTGCCACTTTCGATATCAGTCATGTTTGACATAGAAAAAACACCTTTCTAATTATTACACCCTCCGACACGGGAATAAAACACCAGCCCCGCAAGTCTCCCCCCAGTTTACCAAGAGGTTTTAACGTGTTGTTTCACCTCGCTCGCCAAGGACCGTTCTGGAGATGCATAAACCTCCTGGATTTTTTCGATTGCAAGCTCAATATTCTCTGAGCACAGGTAAGGGGTAAGCGCATGAATGCGCTCATCGCTCAAGGCCCACCATGGAGACGTCAACAACGCCTGAACCTGATGCTCCTCAAAACGCTTCCTGATAAGCTTGGCCGGATTACCGCCAACAATCTCATAAGGCCCCACATTCCTGACGACGTGGGAATTGGCAGCAATGACTGCCCCGTCGCCAATGGTAACGTCCGGCATGATCGTACAGGAAGCGCCTATCCAAACATCATTACCAACGTTAATTCCATTCTGATTTTCGATATTCCAGGGCAAATTTTGCGGGGCAAACTGCTCTGTATTTTTTAAATTAAAACTCTTATCAAGCCATGAGATACCATAAAGAGGTCGCGTAGTCACCCATTTTGTCGTGTGGGTTGAGTTACTTAAAATAACTCTAATATTTTGAGCAAAACTGCAAAAAGATCCAACAGTCAACCTGCTACGACAAAGATAGGGTAAAAACGATAAAGTAATATTTTTCAGCCCTGCTGTGTAACGGGGCGTCAACCAGATCTTGGTCTCTTCTTCAATAATCTTGTCGACGACGGCCCCGTTGACACTCAAACCAGTCAGTGTCTTCTTGATTTGTTCATTGGAACGTGCCGGATCTTCATGATAGATACCAAACAACAACTGAAAGTTGACCCAGGCATGCAGGTATTGCAACACATCATCTTTTTCGTTCTCGATGGTTTCCATTCCTGTCATCATCTCCATTCTCAAATCGGATGCCGGACTAAAGATTTTTGCTATCAATGGCTTCTACTGTCCGCTTGACTCTCATATCGCGCTGTGACTGCCACCCCCAGCCTGACACAGCAGAACGACACCGACCAGAAACGACAATCAATTCAGCAAAAGTGCTCCCAACCATGTGATGTCAGAAGCAGTGGCGCGCCATCTCGATTGACTGCCACCCCGGAACCGGCAACCACCTCGCCAATGGCACTGACCTGCACGCCATGCTCCGCCGCCAACTGTTCGATCTGCCCCTTGACCGAGGGGGCAGCCGTAAACAGCAGTTCATAGTCCTCCCCACCCGCCAGCAAGCGCTGCCAGAGTGGCTCGCCCTCCTGGCTCAACAAGCGCGTTGCTGCCGCCGACAAGGGCAGTTGGGTCACCTCCACCCGCACCGCCACCTGGGAGGCACGACAGAGATGTCCCAGATCGGCCAACAAACCATCGGACAGATCAATCGCCGCCCGACTGTAGGCGGAATCCTGCAAGGCTCTGGCAAAGGCCAGGGGTGGATTGGGCAGCGCCTGCCGCCCGCGCAGATAGTCGTCATCCGCTGCATCCACGCCGCCTAGTTCACCGCGTGCCAGCGCCAAACCCAACGCCGCGTCGCCAAGACTGCCGGTGACCCAAACCTGATCCCCCACCTGCGCCCCAGAGCGGGTCACCGCCCGATCCTTGCCCACCAAACCAAACATCGTAATGGTGATCGAACGCGCCCCGACAGGGGCCGCCGTGATATTGCCCCCCACCAGGGCTACCTCACCACCGACCAGTTGCGCCGCTTGCCGCAGGCCGCCCATCAACCCTTCCACCCAGGCAATGGGCGTCTCTTTCGGTAACGAAAGCGACAACAGATACCAGTGCGGTTGGGCCGCCATGGCCGCCAGATCCGACAAGTTGACCCGCAGCGCCTTCTGCCCCAACTGCAGCGGGTCGGCGTCGGCAAAAAAGTGGATCCCCTCCACCAACGTGTCCGTGGTCACCACCAACTGCTGCGTGCGGGGAATATTCAAGACGGCAGCATCATCGCCAATTCCCAGGGCGACACCCGCGCCTGCCCCAACCGCCGCTGGCGCAATAAAACGCTCAATCAAGCCAAACTCTCCCAACGCTGCAATCGTCTCCATTGATCCCTCAACCACGGCTGGTATCCCTATCCATTCCTGTGCCCGGCTCAGTTTCCACCGGCTCTGCCCCGGACATCTCTTGCAATGCCCCATCCCCATCGGACTCTTCGTGCTGTGCCTCTTCCTCTCCGGCCTTGCGCAACATGCCGGCCAGACGATCCATCACCCCATTGACAAAGGCGCGAGAACCATCCCCGCCATACCGCTTTGACAGCTCAATCGCCTCGTTGATGATGATCCGAATCGGCAGATCCCGCTCTGCCAGCAACTCATAGGCACCCTGCCGCAAAATGCTCAAATCGATGGTGGAAATGCGCTGCAACGACCAGTTGGCCGCCGCCTTGGCAATCCAGCCATCCAACTCTTCGCGCCGCTGCCACGCACCACTGGCCAAGTGCTGAAAATAGGCCAGATCAGCATACCCCGTGCCATTCTCTTCGCACAGTTGCTCAATCGCCCGACTGATACCATCCCCGGATATTTCACTCTGATACAGGGCCTGCAAGGTCAACTCACGGGCCTTATGCCGACTCCCCCGACTGACCCCTTCGCGACGCGGTGTAGCCGCCGTAATCATTGCCGATAACGACACCTCTGACTCTGGATCCTGCTGGTTACTATTCATTGGTGTCTATCACTCCGCTTTCCCTGTCCCTCTTCGACTACGCTTAACCACCTGCTCATAGCTGACGCAACAGGTTGATCATCTCGATCACCGACAAGGCGGTTTCCCAGCCCTTGTTGCCCGCTTTGGTGCCCGCCCGGTCCACGGCCTGTTCCACCGTATCGGTGGTCAACACGCCAAAACCCACCGGCAAACTGGCTGCCAGCGACACCGCCGCCACCCCTTTGGTCACCTCTGCCGCCACATAATCAAAATGGGGCGTGGAGCCACGAATCACCGCACCCAAACAGATTACCCCATCAAACCGGCCACTGTGGGCCGTTTTCTGCGCCACCAAGGGCACCTCAAAGGCACCGGGCACCCGGATCAGTGTAATGTCCGCCGCTGCCGCGCCGTGACGCAACAGGCAATCCATGGCCCCTTCGTAGAGACGCTCCGTGATGAAGCTGTTGAAACGCGATAAGACAATGGCGATACGCAAACCATTGGCCGTCAGTTGTCCCTCGACCAAACTGCCCGCCTCACCCCGACCGGCGGCACTGCTATGACCCATACTCATCCTGCCTCTCCTCTTTCCGCTGCATCCCCAAACTGGCGCAGCATATGTCCCAATTTCGTCTGTTTTGCCTCCAGATAGAGCACATTCCCCTCCTTGGCTGGAATCTCGATCGGAACCCGCTCCACCACTTCCAGGCCATATCCTTCCAGACCGATAATCTTTTTGGGATTATTGGTCAGGATGCGCAGTTGGCGCACACCGATATCGCGCAGGATTTGTGCGCCGATGCCATAGTTGCGCAGATCTGGCGCAAAGCCCAACTGGGTATTGGCCTCCACTGTATCCAGACCTTGATCCTGCAGATTGTAGGCGCGCATTTTGTTGATCAGGCCGATACCGCGCCCTTCCTGGCGCAAATACAACAGCACGCCGCTGCCCTCCTGGCCAATGCGCTGCATCGCCGTATGCAGTTGATCCCCGCAATCACAGCGCAGACTGCCAAACAGATCACCGGTCAGACATTCGGAATGGACCCGCACCAACACCGGTTGGGTAGAATCGATGGCGCCTTTGATCAGGGCCACATGTTGATTTTCGTCCACATCGTTGGTGTATACCAGCAGGCGCCATTCACCGCCGAAAACGGTGGGCAGGCGGGTTTCCACGGCCCGATGTACCAACATTTCGTTGGCGGTACGGTAGGCGATCAGGTCAGCGATTGTCCCGATCTTCAGGCCCATCTCTGCGGCAAACTGCAGCAGATCCGGCACGCGGGCCATGCTACCGTCATCTTTCAGAATTTCGCAAATCACTGCCGCCGGTCTACGTCCCGACAAACGGCACAGATCCACCGAGGCTTCCGTATGCCCAGCCCGCACCAACACGCCGCCATCCTGGGCCACCAGCGGAAAAATATGGCCTGGGCGCACCAGATCGCAGGGCGTACTGGCATCATCGATGGCCACCGCAATGGTGCGGGCGCGATCATGGGCCGATATGCCGGTGGTCACGCCGGTTTTGGCTTCGATTGAGACGGTAAAAGCCGTTTTGAATTTGGCGTTATTATCCACCACCATCAGCGGCAATTGCAGATGACGGACCCGCTCCCGCGTCAGGGCCAGGCAGACCAGACCACGACCATATTTAGCCATGAAATTGACTGCTTCCGCTGTACAGCACTCTGCGGGGATAATCAGATCGCCTTCATTCTCCCGATCCTGATCGTCTACCAGAATGACCATTTTGCCTTGACGGAAATCGGCGATGAGATCCTCGATGGCACTGAATTGACCGGTCATGAATGCTTGTTTCCCTATCATTGAGATCGTTCGTTGAGATCGTTGCCGACGGACACCCCCTACGCCACAATCCGCCGATTGTAGCACCCATCACCAGCCGGGACAACTGCCTGCCTCCAGCAACAAAACGGGGATCGTCGGACTTGTTCAAAAACCGCGTTCGCGCAAATAGTTCTCATCCATCCCTCTCTCTCGACTGCGGCAGCGCTCTTCTGGACCCAGCAAGCGTTCCACGTAGCGTCCCAGAATATCGGTTTCGATATTGACCGTGCGATTGACGATCAGTTCCGCCAGGGTAGTTTTCTGTTGGGTGTGGGGGATGATATTGACGGTGAAGCGGCTTGTTTCGCCATTATCCTGCACGGTATTGACCGTTAAGCTGACGCCGTCCACGGCGATGGAACCTTTGGCCACGATGTAGCGTCCGACGGGGGCGGGCACGCGAAAGGCGATCTCCAGGGAGCGACCTCTTGGTTGCAAACGCTCCACGTGGCCCACGCCATCCACGTGCCCCTGCACCAGGTGGCCATTCAGGCGTCCGCCCAACGGCAGGGCCCGTTCCAGGTTCAGGGTTGCCCCCACCCGCAACTGTCCGAAGGTGGTATGTTGCATGGTTGCGCCGGAGACCTGGACAGCAAACCCTGTGTCTCCTTTTTCCGTTACGGTCAGGCAGACGCCGTTGACGGCGATGGAATCGCCCAGGGCGATCAGCGCCATATCAAAACCACAACGGACGCGCAGCAGGTGCTCCCCGCCCTGGTGTTCCATGGCCAGCAGGCTGCCCACATCTTCGATCAACCCGGTAAACATCGCGTTTCCACCACTCCTTCCAGCAACAGATCCTCTCCCACTGGCGTCATGCGCCACTGCCGCACGCGCCACGCCTCATGCAGACGGGCCACGCCCATACCGGCCAGCAACGCCCCTTCCCCACCCAACAGGCAGGGGGCCAGGAACAGGGCCAAGCGATCCACCAAACCGGCGGCAAACAGACCACCCGTCAGGCGTGCGCCCGCCTCAACCAGCACGCTCAAGATTTCCCGTTGTCCCAACTGTTCCATTAAGTCCTGCAGATCCACCTGTCCTGTCGCTGTTGGGCGGCATGGAATCAACCGGACGCGACCATTCTCTTCCCAACGGCGCCACGCGTGGCGTTGTACGTCATCCACCTCGGTTGTACAGGCGATCCATAGGGGTGCTTGTTCCGAGGCAGTGACGATGGCCGCAGACAGCGGGGTACGCAGGTGCGAGTCCACCACCACCCGAATGGGATCCCGCCCCCCTCTGATGCGACTATTCAGACGGGGATCATCCGCCAATACGGTCCCGATGCCGGTCAAGACGACGTCCTGTTCCGCCCGCATACGTTGCACCCGTTGGCGGGCCACTGCTCCGGTAATCCATTGACTCTCCCCGGTATGGGTTGCCGTTTTGCCATCCAGAGAGGCGGCCATTTTTGCGGTCACCAATGGTCGGCCACGGGTGATCCAGCTGATGAAAGGCTGATTCATTTCAGTGGCTTCTGCGGCACACACTCCCTCGGTGACGGCAATTCCCGCCTCACGCAGGCGTTGCATTCCGCGTCCTGCCACGCGCGGGTTGGGATCTGTCATGGCCACCACCACCCGTGTTATCCCGGCCCGTATCAGGGCATCGGCGCAGGGGGGGGTACGGCCAAAATGGCTGCAGGGTTCCAGGGTTACGTAGGCTGTTGCGGCACGGGCCTGCTCGCCAGCCTGTTGCAGGGCCCACACTTCTGCGTGGGCGCCCCCGGCTTGGCGATGGTATCCTTTGCCGACCACCTGGCCTTGACGTACCAGCACGCATCCCACCAGGGGATTGGGGCGTGTATGACCTTGCGCCCGTCGCGCCAGACGGAGTGCCTGCCCCATGTAGTGCTGATCCTGTGTCATCGTCTCTCCACCCGCACAAAGAAAAACGGGGTCTTCTGGAAGTTGAGCTTCCGCGACCCCGTCTTGCTGTCTTGGACTTTTGTGTCATCAATAATCGCGAACCGGCAGCGTTGTGTGTCCCAAGGCCACGTGTTTGGCTATGGTCGCCTGTTCACGGCGTATCCGCCATGTACCCGCCTCCTGGCGCAATTGGTTTAGCTGTTCCTGCAGGGCCTGTTGCTCCTCTGCGTTGGCAATCGACAGGGCCTGTTTGACCTTCTCTGCGGCTGTCTGCAGTCGTTTCAACTGTGCCAGTGCGGACAACTCCTCGTTGGAGAGGGCGTCCAAGGATGAACAAAAGCTGCCCACCACTTGGTTTTTGCCCTGTTCGACGATTGGTATATTGAATGCCTTGCCTGCCATGATGACTGACACACTCCCCATAATAATTGCGGGTCCAGGGGGGTCACCCCCCTGGCGGGTCCAGGGCAGCGCCATGGGAATTTATCATTTGATTTTAATCTTTTGATCTTGCCTTTTGGCGCGCTTTTCACACTAAGCCGACGCGGTTTTTGCGTCGGCTTAAGCGCCTAATTGACGCAAGGTGTGCGTGTTGGCGCGGTTTTCTGCGCCAACACGCACACCCTCCCAATGGGTTTTCCCCGTAGATAACTCAGTACCTCGCGGTTAAAAGTCGGGCCCCGCCCTCCCAAGGAGTGCCCCTGCGGGGCACGGATTTGGGCGCGCTGCGCAGATTTGCTACGCAAATCTGCTTCGGTGAAAGCGCGCCATTACAAGCAGGGCTTTGCCCTGCACCCAGCAGGGGCGGTGACCGCCCCTGCACCCCACAATTGTTTGTTGTATCTTGTATCCATCAGTCCCTAGAACCGCTCCAGCATCTTGCTATGCACCTTCACCTTGGCCTCCTGCCGCAACCCGTTCATGAAGGCCATCACCTGCTCCTGCCCCAAATTCCCCTCCAAACTACCACGCAACGCCGGTAACGCCTGCTGCATGGCCTGCCCGTCCGCCTCCTGAATCTTCTGTAAACGAATGGCCACCAAATCCTCCAAACCAGCCAAAACCTCTGTATGCAAGGGGTTGTCCATGGTCAAACGAAAGGCCGCCATCCGCACCGCCGGCGCAGGTCCACCCTTGCCCCCAGCCCGCAGAAAAGGCTCCGATACCTCCACCCGCAAGGCCGGATGCACCTTGGCCGCATCCTGCCAACTCTTCCCCTCCCGCAACAAAACCAACGCCTGCTGCATCAATTCAGTACCCTTCTGATGCGCCCGCTCGGTCTTAAATAGACTGGTCACCGAAGCCCTGGCCTCCTCCAACGTCTTCACCTCCGGCTCCTTGCGCTCCACCACCTTCAACACCGCAAACTGCCCCTCCTTGACCTCCAACAACGGACTCATCTCGCCAACCGGCGTGGCAAAAGCCGTGTCCAAAAACTTCTCCTCACGCTCGATCTCTTCACTCTTTACATCCTCACGGGTGAACAACCCCGTCTGCTGAAAGCGCAACTGCATCGCCTCGGCAACCGCCTGCAAATTACCCGCCGCAGCAACCTTCTCCTCCAACTGGTTGGCCCGCTCGTAAACCAACTCCTGCTGCTTTTTCTCCAACAAACGACCCTTGATCTCCTCGGTTGCCTGCTCAAGGGTCTTGCCCTCCGCCGCCTGAATCGCCGTCACCTGCAGCAAATGAACACCATATTCACTCTTGATCGGCTCGGATACCTGCCCCACCGGCAACGAAAATGCCGCCCCCTCCAAGGCCGGGTCAATGGTCTCACGGGTAAACTCCCCCAACGCCCCACCCTGCGCCTTGGAAACATCATCGGAAAGATCCCGCGCCACGTCAGCAAAAAGCTCCCCCTTCTGCAAACGAGCTTGCGCCTGCTGCACCCGCTGTAACGCCTGCGCCTCCTCCCCATTCTGCACCAAAAGATGACTCACCGTGCGCCGTTCCTCACGCCGGAAATCGTTGGCGTTCTCCTCGTAATACTCCTTGATCTCCTCTGGCGTGATGCGCACCTCCTCCCGAACCACCGAACCATCCAAAACCACATACTCCAAACGGATCTGCGCCAAACGCATGAAACGCTCAGGATGATCCCGCAAAAAATCACGCAACACACCCTCATTGACCTCAATCTCCGGCTCCAACGCCTTCGATTTCAACTTCAACATCTCCACCACCCGCTTCTCATTCTCCAGGCGATACAGATCCTGCACCAAAAGCTCCGGTACCGCCACCACCGTGGCAAGACTGCGATACAACTGCCCGGAACGAATCTCCTCCGCCAACATCCCCTCATAATCCCGTGGCGTCAAATGCTGACCACGCAACCACTGCTTGTAACGCTCCGTGTCGAAATGATCCCCCCGCACAAAAGCCGGATTGCTGGCCAAATGGTTTTGCAAGGTCGCCGCCGAGATATCCATACCCAACTGCTGGGTCGCCGCATTCAACAGATGACGGTTGATCAACCCCGCCAACACCCGCTGCTTCAAACCAAGCGCCTCGGCAGTCTTTTTGTCCAACGTATTGCCAAAACGCTGCTTTAACTGAGTAAATTCATTGTCATAGGCCAGAGCGAACTCCCGTGGTCCCACCGACCAGCTGCCCCCCTCTGCCACCGGAACATCCGCCTCCTTGCGCACATAATCCCCCACACCCCAAACCACGAAACTGAGGGCAATAAAAACCAATACCGTCTTGATTACCCAGGTATTGGCCGCCCGGCGCATGACTTTCAACATACCCATGTACTCCAAACATACTCAGCATCTGGTGAAAAAATTGAACCCCGCCCTGCAGCACCCCCTTGGGGACTATACTGCCCCTCCCCACGCTTTTCAACCACTGATCCATTCCGCACACACAAACACCCCCACGGAACTTTGCCAAAAATGCCCATCATCCCTGCAGAGCAACCACAACACCATGCCCCATGATCCCAAAGATGCTTCACCCTATCCAACCCGTAATAAGCCCACATTGGCCAATCCAGAATTATTTGATAATTATATCAACATTTATCACATCATAGCACAGCTCTGAAGCGCATTATCCCTTTTATTGAATCAATATAGTATGTTACAATTATCAGGATCGTCGCTAAAAAAGCAACAGTGTATATCCATTATAATCAACAAAAGCTGTTTTTCGGAATCATCCACGTATGGCAGGGAGCACCCATCATGATCGCCCAGGCTCTGGATCTCCACCCCCATTCCGACAGTGGCAGCTATTCTGTCCGCCGTCCGCTGCTGCTGCCTCTTTTTGGCACTTTTCTGGTTTTGTTGCTTACCTTCACCCTCTCTGCCCAGTGGTTAGGCAACAAAATTAAAACTGAGATTATTCATCGCGATGTCAGGGCCATACACGAAAAACTGGAAAATGAGTTACGTGAACAGGCCAGCTTTTTTGAAAGTCAGCTTCTGATGCTCTCCACCTCTGACGCCCTGCGTTCACTGTTTTTGGCTGGTGAGCGGCAGCAACTGCTGCAAGCGACGCTCCCCATTCTGAAAGCGCTGCAGGCCAATCAGGTCACCCATTTCTATTTCCATCGTGCCGACAAGCGCAATTTTTTGCGTGTTCATCATCCCGACCAATTTGATGATCCCATCAAACGCACCCTTTTGGATCGGGCTGAGCAGAGCGGTCGTTTTGCTTTTGGCAGCGAAGTGGGACGCACCGGCACCTTAACTTTGCGGGCGATACTGCCCTGGCGGCATGACAATCAACTGATTGGCTACCTGGAAATCGGCAAGGAGATTGAACACTTTGTTGCCAATCTGCAACAGGCGTTTCGGCTGCCTCTCTATACCTTCATTGAACGCAAGCAACTCAACCTGCCACAATGGCAGGATGCTTCCAGCCTGTTTGGTATTGGTCTGGATTATACCAGCTTTCCCGATCTGGTTTTTATCGGCCCGCAAAACAGCGCCTACCCCAGAGGGCTGCTGGAATATGTTGCAACCGGGGCCTGGAACCACAATGCGCCACTACAGACCCTCTCCGAACAGGGTAAAAAGGATTTGCTTTTTTTTACCCTGCCCATGCGTGATCTCAACGAGACGGTGGTCTGCCGGGTCATTGGCGCGGTGGATTTTGCCCGTTACAGCGCGATTCTGACCACTCATATCCAGACAGTCATTCTGGCCATTATCGTGCTGCTCCTGGTTCTTGGCATTTTATTCAATCGTCTGCTGATCGGCATGGAAAGGAGCATTATCCAATCGGATCAACAGATCAGAGCCAGTGACGGCATTTTGCGCAACACCCTGGAGGCTTTCGAGCAAGGGATCCTGGTGGTCAATGGCGAGGGTAAAATCACCCACACCAACGCGCAATTTTGCGCCTTCTGGAATCTTGCCCCAGAAAATCTGCTCCAGCAGCAGGCGGCCAGAATTATTCCTGGCATTGTCAAACAGATCAAAGGGGCCAACATCTCCCTGAAAAATATTCTCTCCATCGCCCGTCTGCAGGCCAAAAACCGCAGCATCATCCAGCTTCAGGATGGCCGCAGTCTGGAACAGAAAAATTTTCCGCTGGCCTGCCCCAAGAAACCCTGCGGGCAGGTGTGGGTCTTTGACGACATCACCCGCGAAAAAGCCATGGAACGCCAGGAACTCAACGCCCTGCAGTCGCGCATCGCCATCAGCGCTCTGCTGGAGACCGCCGTTGAACCTCTCTCTCTGGAAAAACAGCTCAATGTGGCCATCGACATCATTCTGACTGTTCCCTGGCTGTCCATTCTCTACAAAGGTTCTCTTTTTCTCCTGGACGAGGAGGGCAAGCAACTCAATCTGGTTGCGCAACGGGGGCTGCACCCTTTTCTGTTGCAGCATTGCGCCCAACTGCCCATGGGGCATTGCCTGTGCGGCAAAGCGGCCCAAACCCGCAAGTTGATCTATCAACCCCATCTTACCCCGGATCACACCGTCCACTATCCTGAGATGAAGCCGCATGGCCACTATTGTGTCCCCATTCTCTCGCGCGAGAAGTTGCTCGGTGTGCTCAATCTGTATGTCCCGGACAACCATCAGTACAGTCCAGAGGAGGAGGCTTTTTTAACCACCATCTCCTACACGCTGGCCAGTCTCATCGAATTGCGCTCCACCAAAATGAGCCTGCAGGAGCAGGAGATGTTTGCTGCAACCTTGCTGGACACGGCCCCTGCTCTGGTAGTGGTCATCGATGGACAGGGCAGAATCACCCTCTTCAACCAAGCCTGCCAGCAATTGACCGGCCACAGCGAAAAGAGTGTCCTTGGCCAGTCCCTGCTCGAACTGTTGGTCCCTGCCGACAATCATGAAGAGGTGCAGGATGTCTGGCATCAGTTACGGGAGAAACAGACCCCAAACCAACATGAATCCTACTGGATCACCCAATCTGGCGAACCGCGTTTGATCTCCTGGTCCAACAATCTGGTCCGCCATGCCGATGGTACGGTACGCGGCATCATCGCCACCGGCATGGACATTACCGCCCGCAAACAGGCCGAAGAGCGTCTGCACCATCTGGCCGGGCACGATCCTCTGACCGGCGTTTACAACCGGCGCATGTTCCATGAAAACCTTGCCACTGCCATCGCCTACACTTTGCGTGATGACGGCAAGTTGGCCGTCCTTTACCTGGATCTGGACCATTTCAAACCGATCAATGACCGTTTGGGGCATGCGGTTGGCGATCAACTGCTGATCGAAGTCGTGGCCCGTTTGCAAGCCACCATCCGCAAGTCCGACACCCTGGCCCGCATGGGTGGCGATGAGTTTGCCATCATTCTCACCAACGTCACCGCCCCCATGGTCGTGGAACATGTGGCCAGCAAGATACTCTCGGAGTTGACCGAACCTTTCGTCATCCAGGGTGAGATCTGTCGCATTGGCAGCAGTATTGGCATTGCCCTGCTTCCCGACCATGGCCAGGATGCGCACACATTGCTCAAACGGGCGGATCAGGCCATGTATGCTGCCAAAGAAGCCGGACGCAATCAATTCCGTTTTGCCCATGCCTCGGCCTGAACCTATTCCAAAGATTTGCAATCTTTAAAAATTTCTGCGGGGTCCAGGGGCGATCATCGCCCCTGGCGGGTGCAGGGCAGCGCCCTGCTTGTAATGGCGCGCTTTTACCGAAGCAGATTTGGCGCAGCCAAATCTG
>PDZU01000046.1 GCA_002753095.1 Magnetococcales bacterium | reverse complement strand
GTATAGCGCAAGCTGAAAGGTTACAGGAAAACAGATAGCCCCTTCTGGCCAGCGATGACGATGGGAGGGGAAGGAAAAGCCAGAGTCACACCACAGCTACGGCGCAGCCGTTCAGTCCAACTTTTTTTACCTTAATGGGGCTGTCCTGGCGCTTTGTGGAAGGCATGCCCTTGGTTGATCTGCTGCAGGCACTTCCCCAGGATGCGCAGTGGTTGGGCATGCGCAGAGAGATATTTCTGCAACGTATCTCTACAATGTGTCAGCGCGCCTATCAACAAATTGAACTCTATTTTCATCCAGAAATTTGGTTGCAATGGACGGGCAGAATCATGCCCAAAGGCGGCTACGCATTGACCATCAGCAATGTCACCCGCTTGCACCTGATCATGAACGCTGCCCAGCAGTCCAATAAAAGCACCATCAAATCGATGGCCGACATGGCGGAGAATCGCGATAATAATACGGGCGAACATGTGTTGCGGGTGGCGCGCATGACCCATGAATTGGCTCTGGATCTTTTGCAACGCAACACCTTTGGCAATCAGTTGGAGCAATCCATCCTGCTGCATCTGGGTCTGTCGAGCATGCTGCACGATGTGGGCAAGGTCGCGGTATCGGACAGCATTCTCCTCAAACCCGCCATTTTGACCCCGGACGAACGACGGGTCATGCAAAGCCATGCCGAGTCGGGCTACCGCATCATCCGCAAAATCCAGGATGCCCAACTGGATTCAGATTATTTCGAAACGGCGGCCTTGATTGCCCTGCACCATCATGAATGCTGGGAGGGTGGCGGCTATCCGCACGGTCTGCAGGGCGAGCAGATTCCCGTGGTCGCCCGCATCGTGGCCGTCTCGGATGTGTTTGATGCCTTGACCTCCTGGCGCCCCTACAAAGAGCCATGGCCAGAGGAACGTGCCCTGCTCTTCATGCAAGAAAAAGCCGGTAAAATGTTTGACCCCCGTATTGTGGAAGCGCTGGAACGGGTGTTGCGCTATCGCCAGGATTCCCAGCGTATGCGCTGGGATATCAAGATGAGCGTCGGGGATGGCACCATGGACAACGACCATCGCATTCTGATCGATCTGATCAACCAACTGGCCCGGGCCCATGATCGCGAGGATGGGATTGTGATGGAGTTTGTGGTCGATGAGTTGTACAATTACACGGTGCGCCATTTTCAGCGCGAAGAGGAGTATCTGCGTCTGGGTGGCTATCCCCATTTGCAGGCCCATCAGGCACTGCACCGCACATTTGCCGAACAGGTGGTTGGCATCCGCCATCAATTTTTCCGCAACTTTGATCCGGCCCTGGTGGACAACCTGACCGATGTTTTGGCCCGATGGTTGCAAAAGCACATTCTTGGCGCCGATAAAGAGTACCAAGCCTACTTTGCCGCCAGCAATCTTGACCCACAACCGGAACTGGATCGAGCATGAGTGCTGCCTTTACGCAATTTCTGCTGGACATGATGGGACAGTTGGACTATCTGGCCATTTTTCTATTGATGGCAGCAGAAAGCTCCATTTTGCCTGTGCCCTCCGAGTTGGTCATGATTCCCGCCGGCTATCTGCTGGCCCAAGGGAAGCTCTCTTTGCCTGGCGTCGTGGCCGCCTCCTCCCTGGGCAGCCTAGCCGGTTCTCTGGGCAGCTATTTTTTGGCGTTATGGTTGGGACGCCCCGTGCTGCTCCGTTTTGGCCGCTATTTTTTGATCACCGCCAAACATCTGCAACAAACCGAAGCGTTCATGCGCAAACATGGGGAGATTTCCATTTTTACCGGTCGTTTTGTGCCCGGTGTACGCCATCTCATCTCCATGCCCGCCGGTCTGGCACGCATGCCACTGTTGCCCTTTTTGCTCTTTACTGGCATTGGCGCCACCCTGTGGAATCTGGTTCTGCTGGCCATGGGCTACCTGTTGCATGAACAGCAAGACTGGCTGGAACAACATCTCCCCTGGGTTATCGGCGGGGCCGTGCTCTTTGCCGTAACCATCCTTGCCTTTTACCTGCTCCTGCAGCGTCGCCGCACACACTCCCTGGAAAAAAAGGTTTGATCCTCCCGACATACCACCTGCCTTGTCCCACCCTCTGTGATGGAAACTGTCAAAGGTGACACATCTTTGCGCAACACCGTGCGAGAGCATTCTGCAACAGACATGCGAATATACTGGATTTTCGCAGGCCGAATCGGTTAGGATGGTCTGAAGTTTGGATTGCGAGAAAGTACACAGTGTGTCAAAGTAAGACACACTTTAACACAAAATCAAAAACTTTCATGATCTAACCCAACTGTTTCTGTTTGTACTGAACGTTCTACTGGAGCTTGATGTCCATGGCAACCTCTTTACCTGGTGGATCCTCGCTTCCCTCATCCGGGAAACCTGCCATTGCTGCGAAAAACCAACCGAGCAAGCCGACCAAACCGGCTGACGACCTTCCCGAAGAAGAGCTGCCCTCCATAGAAGATATCGAGGAGCTTGAGGAAGAGCTCCAGGAAGAGCGGCGGGCCAAAAATGAGCAGACTCTGGAAGAGATTCGCAAGAAAAAAGAGGAAGACGAACTGCTCGGCAAGTCCAAAAAGGTACAAAAGGTAGATCTGTCACAGATTCGCCCAGCCGGGACCAAACAGCAACGCAAAGGAGGTTTGCCGGAACATATCGCCGCCCTGCCCAAGGATCATCCCATCCGCGTCAAGTGGGAAAAAGGGTTCCGGCAACGTTCTGACGGTTCCTGGGCCAAAACCGCTCTACCCACGGAAGATGCCCCTGGGCGCTCCCTGGCCGAGTGGGCCAAGCTGGTCGGCATCTCTCTGGGCAGCATTCTGGCGGTGATCGCCTTTTTGAAGGGGGTAGATTCCTACCGCGAATCTGTGCAGAAAAAGCGGGATGAGGTGGTGGAGGTGATCACCAAAAAGGGGTTTGCCCTGGATGATCCAGAGGTGCGCGCCGTCTACATCGAGGCCCACAACAGTCTGTGGTTGCCATCGATCGAAAAATTGCTGGAAAACCTGAAAAGAATTCCCCGCAAATTGCTGGAACCCTTTGCCCAAAACCCGGAACAAGGCAGCTATGTGGATTATATTCGCCGCCATGGCAAGCCTTTCGACGAACGCGAGGCCATCGAATGGCAAACCCGCATGATGCGCAAACCGGCGGAGTAAACGCTAATCGATTGTCCGTCCGCTGATTTTTTTCCTGTTGACATGCCGGGTGCGGTTGCTTAGCATGCGGGTGGCGTGTGTACTTTTGGCTGATACCTGAATCGTCCACGGTTGTGTGTGGCGGTGCCCAATCCTGGAACGAAATCATTCTATGGCAGAAACAGCAAAACCCGAAGAAGGTCGTAAAAAAGCCGAAGAGGAGCCTAAGAAACCGACGTGCCCAACATGCAAAAAGGGTACGCCGTTGTGGTTCATCTCTTGGGCAGACATGGTGACCTTATTATTCTGTCTGTTTGTGATTATCGTCGCCTATTCCACCCAGGAAAAGGGGCGCTATCTGACTTTGGCCGGTTCCATGCGCGATGCGTTCGGATCGCTCAATCCTGACCAGAGCACGCCCCCCATCGCCAGGGGGTACCACATGGTCAACATGCAGTTTCAAACCAAAATTACTTTGCTGCACATCGCGGAACAGGCACAGGAGATACTTTCCAGCCTCATCGAGCAGGATCAGGCCAGAGTAGCCAGCGATGAAACCGGCATATCGATCCAACTGGATAAAAATATTTTGTACCAAGCGGGCAGCGCTTCCCTGCGGGAACCGGCCCAGGCTTTATTGGTCAAGATTGCCAATATCATCACTTTATTGCCCAACACGGTAGAGATACGCGCCCCCAGGAGCGAAAAGGCCGGGCAGCCATTTGACTGGGAAAAAGGCACCAGTGAGGCTGCCGCCATCGCGGCCGTTTTTGAGCAGCAGGGGGGCATCCTGTACAATCGCATTCAGGCTACCAGCATGGTTGCCGCCGACAAAGCGGGAGAAGGCGCCGCCGGCGCCCCCCGCAAAGAGATGATTGATATTAAAATCATGAAGACAACCAATCCAGAAGAAGAGTAGATTTTGCACTGAGTTATTTTTTAGTTCTGCAACGGGGTTGTGCATCGCGGAAGGGGTTAATGGATGGATATCGCAACGATTATCGGGCTTACCATCGGTGGCGGCGTGGTGATCGGTCTGATGGGACATAACGTCGGACTGTTCTACAGCACGCACGCAGTGATTGTGGTGTTTGGCGGCCTGCTGGGAAGTACCTTTGTCAAGTTCGGCATGGAAGACATCAAGGCTTCCGGCAAAATGCTGAAGAAGGCATTTGTCTCGCCCCATGCGGATCTCAAGGATCTGATCCGCCAGATGGTAGACATCTCCAACATTGCCCGCAAGAATGGTTTGCTGGCCCTGGAAAAAGTCAAGGTGGAGAACGAATTCCTGCAGGCTGCTCTGCAGCACTGTTCGGATGGCGTGGACCCCAAGTTGATGAAGGAGGTGCTCACCAAAGAGATCGAATACATGGCGGAGCGCCACCATGTGGGTGTCCTCATGTGGGAGAGTATGGGTGAGGCCGCACCGGCCTTTGGCATGGTGGGTACACTGGTGGGTATGGTGGAAATGCTCTCCAACATGAGCGACCCAAGCTCGATCGGTGGCGCCATGGCGACCGCGTTGCTGGCCACCATGTATGGGGCTATCGTGGCCAATACGATTACCATCCCGCTGGCCATCAAACTGCACCACTATAGCCGTGAAGAACAGATGAGATGTCAGTTAATTGTGGATGGTGTGATCGGTATCCAGACTGGTCTGAACACCCGCATGTTGGAACAGGTTTTGAAAACCGGTTTGTCGCGTTACAAACGGGAAGATTGATTTTACACGCCTTCACAAACACCACTTTGCCACGCAGTTCCTCGGCAAGCGTTACGGTTCAGCACTCGGCACATCGATGGAGCCAGGGGGGATTCCCCCCCTGGCGGTGGCGGTTTTCGAATCGTCCATGGGTAAATGTGTCCCCCCCCCCACAGCATAAATACTCATTTGATATTTGCATACTGCTCTGAATTTTCTCAGGACTGGATTGGTGAACTGGACTGTTCTATAGATCACTCATCGCTGTGGCAGACAAGCGACTGACGACCATCTGACTGAACAAAAGAAAGGGCCATCAATGGCGAAAACATGGAACGACGTGATACGGGCATTGCCTATTGATCAACAACGCGATATCAGAAAACAAGCGGAACGTCTCATTGCAGAAGAGAGGGCATCGCGTTACGTTGCCGATATTTCCGACCAGCAACCGGTATCAATCAACCTCACCGCCCAGGTACCACACCGAAAAAAACGGGGAACCACGAACAAACACAATACAGTCCAGGCAAGCCAAAACAACGTCAACCAGCCACCGCATCCTAACCCTTAAGGTTTCGGTATCTATATCGATTACTGCTCCAGGTTGGCCACCAGACGGATCTCGATTTTATCCTTGGCAGCCTTTTTGCCAGCGACTACAGCGGAACCCGCTTTATCCAGGGCAGAGATAGTGGTCACCCGCAGACGATTGTTGGCAATACCACCCTGCTGATTGAACAAGTGGGCGATGGCCGCCGTCTCCTGCTTGCCAGCGCTCCAGTTGTAGGGGCGGTCATACACTGGGGCAGGGGAAGAACGAATTTCCAGAAGATTGGGCACATTGCGTACCACCGAGGCAATATCCGCCAACATCAACTGGGCAGCAGCCGTGGGGGCGGTCGTGCCGGGCTGAAACAATGCATCACGGTCAATCTGAAAAACCACACCCGCCGGATCTTCAAAGGCGTTGGCTTGACCATCGTTGAGCAGGGGCGAAATCAACACCCGTACCTGATCGGCAATGTTGGCCAGTTGAATGTGGCGCTGAAAGGTCATTCCGATCATATGATAACCACGCGGCACAGGCCGGGGATTCGTTTGCGGATCGTTGCCCCCGAACGCCTCGCGCATCGATCCGGCAACCGTCTGAAACTTGCCCTTGTCCTGGCTGGAATAGGCAACGATAATCACAAACAAACAGAACAACAAGGTCACCATGTCGGCCCAAGAGATGAACCACAACGGTGTACCCTTTTTACAAGTGGGACACTTTTTCTTGGGCGGAGAAGGGGGGGGAGCCGCCTGCTGCTGTTGCCCTTCCAGATTTTCAGATTGTGCCATGGTTTGCTCACCGCGCGCCGATGCCGATTGTCGATAGGCCAAAACAGTATGAGGGTGCGCAAAACAGCCTACAATGTCAAGAGATTTCCTGCACAAGGCCATGGCAATCGCATGTGAATGTTTTCCGCATCGTTATCCAGGCAACCCGCAAGGGGAGATCATCTCCCCTTGATCCCATGCCACTTTCACATGCGATAGCCATGGCGATGCACGACCCCGCTTTGCCATTCGTTAAAGAAAATGGTATAAGGAGGGGTTCACCTCTAACGGTTGCCAAGGAATACCCCTTATGTTCAGTCTACTCGCCCGTAAAATCTTCGGATCCCGCAATGATCGCTACCTGCGCAAGCTGCAAGGCGCAATCGACCAGATCAACCGTCTGGAACCGGACATGGAACAGTTGAGCAACGAGGCTTTGCAAGGCCAGACGGAGATTTTTCGCCGTCGCCTGCAGGATGGAGAGCTCTTGGATGATCTGCTGCCGGAAGCCTTTGCCGTGGTTCGGGAGGCCAGCAAGCGGGTACTGGGCATGCGCCACTTTGATACGCAGTTGTTGGGCGGCATTGTCCTGCATCAGGGCAAAATTGCCGAAATGCGCACGGGTGAAGGAAAAACCTTGGTGGCAACCCTGCCGCTCTACCTCAATGCCCTGCCCGGCAAGGGGGTGCATCTGGTGACGGTCAACGACTATCTGGCGCAACGCGACTCGGCCTGGATGGGAAAAATTTATCGGTTTTTGGGCATGTCGGTGGGGGTGATTATCCACGGGCTGGACGATGATGAGCGCCGCACAGCCTACAACGCCGACATTACCTATGGCACCAATAACGAGTTTGGTTTTGATTTTCTGCGCGACAACATGAAGTTTACCGTCGCCGAACTGGTGCAACGCCCTCTGCATTTTGCCATCGTCGATGAGGTGGACTCCATCCTGATTGACGAAGCCCGCACCCCGTTGATCATCTCCGGCCCCACCGAAGACAATACCGATAAATATTATCGCGTGGACCGCCTGATCCCCGAACTGCAAAAAACGGCGCATTTTACGGTCGATGAAAAATCCCGTACCGTGGTGTTCACCGAAGAGGGTAGCGAACTGATTGAAAGTTTGCTGATGGAAAAGGGGATCATCAAAAGTGGCAATCTCTACGACATCGGCAACGTAGAGACCGTACACCATGTCAACCAGGCCCTGCGCGCCCATGCCCTGTTTGAAAAAGACCGCGACTATATCGTCAAGGATGGCGAGGTGGTGATCATCGACGAGTTTACCGGACGCATGATGCCGGGACGCCGCTATTCGGATGGTCTGCATCAGGCCCTGGAAGCCAAAGAAAGGGTGGTGATCCAAAACGAATCGCAAACCCTGGCCTCGATCACCTTCCAGAACCTGTTCCGTCTGTACACCAAGCTGGCTGGCATGACCGGGACTGCCGATACGGAAGCCTCAGAATTTGAATCGATCTACCGCCTGGAAGTGATCATCCTGCCCACCCATCGACCGATGGTTCGGGTAGACCATGATGATGTGGTTTTCCGCACCTACGAAGAGAAGTTGACCGCCATCATTGAAGAGGTACGCGACTGTTATGCGCGTGGTCAACCCATTTTGGCCGGGACCATCTCCATCGACAAATCGGAGGAGCTTTCCAGACGCCTGCGCAAGGAAAAAATCCCCCACACGGTCTTGAACGCCAAATACCACGAAAAAGAGGCGGAAATTGTGGCCCAGGCCGGTCGCAAGGGGGCCGTGACCATTGCCACCAACATGGCCGGACGGGGAACAGACATTCAATTGGGCGGCAATCCAGAGATGCGTATCGCCCACGAAATCGCCGAGGAGGCAACCCCGGAAGAGCAAAGCCTCCAGGAAGCAGCCATCCGCGCCGAATGTGCCGCCGAAAAGGCGGAGGTGATCGCCCTGGGGGGACTACACATCATCAGCAGTGAACGTCATGAGGCGCGCCGTATCGATAATCAACTGCGCGGCCGCTCTGGACGCCAGGGTGATCCGGGTTCCAGCCGTTTTTATCTGTCGCTGCAGGATGATTTAATGCGCATTTTCGGCTCGGAACGGATGGATGGCATGCTGCAAAAGTTGGGACTGCAAGAGGGCGAAGCGATCATCCATCCCTGGATCAATCGGGCCATCGAATCGGCGCAAAAAAAGGTGGAGGGGCGCAACTTCGACATTCGCAAAAACCTGCTCAAATATGATGATGTCATGAATGAGCAGCGCAAGGTGATCTACGAACAGCGCCTGGAGATCATGCAGCAGGAAGATCTGGCCGAGTTTACCGAGAGCATGCGCGAGGAGTTGTTGGAGGCGATCGTCGCCGAGGCGGTACCGGAGACAGCCTTGCCGGAAGATTGGCATCTGGAGCTGTTGCAGGCCAATTTACTGCGGCAGTTTGGCATCCAGATGGAGGGTATTCTGGCCTGGCGCGAGGAGGATGGTGTGACCAGCCACATTATCCTGGAGCGCGCCAGTCAGGCGATGCACAGCCATATCCAAGAGCGGGAAGAGCGTATTGGCCCGCCCCTGATGCGTTATCTGGAAAAGAGCATTCTGTTGCAGGTTTTGGATTCGCTCTGGAAAGAGCACCTGCTCAATATGGATCACCTGAAAGAGGGCATCCATTTGCGTGGCTATGCGCAGAAAGATCCGCTTAACGAATACAAGCGGGAGGCTTTCCAACTGTTTGATGGCATGTTGAACCGCATCAAGGAGGAGGTGATCGAGATCCTGTGCCGTATCGAGGTTTCCCGGCAGGAGGAGGTGGAACAACTGGAGGCGGAACGGGCGGCGCTACGGGACAAACAACTCTCCCTGCAGCATCCCAGCTTTCAGGAAGAGGGCGAGGAGGAGCACGGGGCCGAAACAGATCCCCGCACCCCCTATCGCCGCGACGGGGAGAAGGTAGGCCGCAATGCACCCTGCCCCTGCGGCAGCGGCAAGAAATACAAGCAGTGTTGCGGACAACTGGGCTGAACAGCAAGCAGGAGCCATACCATGGAGCCACAAGGGGAGAACAATCGCACGAAGACATCGCCCCCGCGCGAGGTCACCTCTGTGTCATCCCACCGGGGCGGGCATGATGACAATCTGGTCACCATTCAGGTGACGCCGGGTGTGGTATGGCTGCAGGTACCGGATGCGGGTCTGTATATTCTCTGTGGTGCCCCCAGTGAGGTGGTCAAACATTTGGTTTTGCGCGGCTTGATCCAGACGGTCACCCGCAACGGGGTCACCTACGAGACCGGTCCCAATGCCATCTTATTGTCCGATTTGCTGATTCAGAATGGCGGCTTTGCCAACTTGACCGAATTTCCGGTTCTGCAGATGCTCTATCGCCAGGGCATGCTGCTGCCGGGCCATCCCAACAACACGGGCATCAAACCCTTGTTGATTGGCTCAGCGGCCCAGGTTCGGGCCCAGATGGAGTATATCCATCGTGGCAACTATGGTCTGGTCAGCAAAGAGGAGATTTTGGCCACCGGGACGGAAGCCGAGATGGCCGAGTTGATGATGCGGGTCAAGTTGAAGTTTGCCTTTGGCAAAATTCGCCACCCATCCGAGCTGTTGGATGCACTGGAAGTCGCCGACGAAGAGCATGAAATTCGCCATGGGGTGACGGTGCGGCGTGTCGGCTTCAATCGCTATCGTTTCGCCTATTGTGGTCGCACGGTAGACATCGATATGACCCTGCCCCCCAATACATTGTATCTGACCTCCTACGCCTTGGGACATCATCGCATTCAACAGCCCTATTATGCGGTGTTGCATCGGGGTGAGGGGGATGGTTGGGATCCACACCGACCCAGCATGGCCAGTGTGATCATGCTGCAGGGGCGCATCTATTTGATCGATGCGGCACCTGGGGTTTTTTATACCTTGAGTGCATTGGGCATCAATATCAGCGAGGTGGAGGGGATTTTTCATACCCACGGTCATGATGACCATTTTGCCGGTTTGCCGGCCTTGATCCACTCCGGGCGCCGACTGAAATATTATGCCACACCGTTGGTACGGGCGGCGGTGGCCAAAAAATTTGCCGCCTTGTTGTCCATGGAGGAGGAAAAATTCGGGCAATTTTTTGAAATTCGTGATCTGGTATTTGACCAGTGGAACACTTTTGACGGTCTGGATGTGATGCCGATCTATTCGCCGCATCCCACCGAAACCAACATTCTGCTGTTTCGCACCATGGATACGGATGGATACAAGAGCTATGCCCATTGGGCGGACATTGCCTCGTTTGCCGTGCTGGACAAAATGGTGGGCGATGGCCCCCAGGATCTGCCGGCAGACTTTGTGGCCAAAATCAAAGAAAAATATCTGGTCAAGGCAGACATCAAAAAGATTGACATCGATGGCGGCTTGATTCATGGCAAGGCGGAAGATTTTCGCGATGATCCTTCCGGGCGCTTGATTTTGTCGCATACAGACCGACCGTTGACCCTGGAAGAGATGAAAATTGGTTCGGAAAGTTCATTCGGGGCCATTGATGTGTTGATTCCGGGCTATCAGGATTATCTGTATCCGCGTGCATTTCGCTATCTGCACGAATTTTTCCCGGAGGTGGATGTTGCCCAGATCCGCATGTTGTTGAACTCGCCGATCCTGGAATACAACGTCGGCACGATCATTCACCGTTCCAACGAACACAAGACCAGCATCGACATGGTTTTGTCTGGCACGGTGGCCTATCTGGAATCCACGTTCGGGGTACGCAACCATCTTTCGTTCGGCTCCCTGATTGGCGTCAATCTTTTTTTTGGCAAGCAACAGTTTTTCGAGGGCACCTATCGGGCTTTATCCCATTGCAGCATCATGCGCTTTTCGTACACCTTGTTTGAGGCTTTTTTGGAGAACAACGGCATTTTGCACAAGGTTGAGGTGATTTTGGACAAGGTGGATTTTTTGCGCAAAACGTGGCTGTTTGGCGAGCAGACGTCGTTTGCCTCGTTGGGTGGCATTGCGCGCGAGATGACACCGGCCAACCATGGCGCAGACGAGCTGTTGGCACTGCCGGAAACACCGGTTTTATGGTTGGTGGTACAAGGGGCGGTACAGATTTGCAACCGGGATGGACAGGTTTTGGAAGTGGTACGTGGTGGCGGATTTTTTGGCGAGTCGCTCTTTTTTGCACCAGAACAGGGCTGGCATTTTCGCACCGAACTCCCCTCCTCTCTGTATATCGTGCACAAGGAAGATCTGCTCGATATTCCTATCGTGCATTGGAAAATGCTGGAAATTTTTGCCAAGAGGAAGAGTTTATAACCAGGCTCTACTGCATCGCTTACGGCATCGGCATTTTGTAGCGCTCCATCATGGCCGATGCGATGTCTGCTGAAGAGGGCCATACCCCTCGCCGCTTTCCCGCATGTTCCTGATAGGCGGTCAACAGCTCTGGTTCCGGCTGCACTGGCACACCGTTTTTCAGAAACAGCAGTCCCTCCTTGCCAATGGGCATTGTCCGCACGAACAAATCGGCTTCGTTCAGGACGTGACGTAAGGTGCGCGACACTGCAGCGGCATCTACAGGCTTGACCATGGCCAAATCAGCGTAGTCATCTGCCAGATAGCGGGCGTTGCGACGGATCTCCGTTATCAGGCTTTCTGGCGAATATCCTGGATCTTTAGCAACCGATGCCCAAATGACCGCGCCAAGAGACAAATAATTTTCATTGATATAGAGGAGGTCCAAGACATCCCGTGGTTCACGGCGGCCAGCCGCAGCCAGAGCTTTGTTTGTGGCAAGGTCGATCATGTGTAGGCGATATCCGAACAGTTCATCCGCAACGACTGGAAAAAAGCGAAAATCGCTGTCACGGACCCATTCCAATTTAGTCTTCTCGCCACGTTGTTGCACGACAGCAGCATGAAAGCCTGGATAGCGTCGCAGCCATTGGACAGAAAAGCCATTTTCTGCCAGCAGACGCGAATCCACTTCGGCAGACAAAGAAACCGCATCTTCCTGGTCGTGGAAAATATCGATATCGCTGGAAAAACGCGGACCACACCTGTTCAATGCGGCTGCCCCAGCAATGTAACTTTCAGGATTTCTATGCGATGCCAAGAGGGCGAGTATCTGGTGTTGCAGTTCAGAGAGCGGCACGGCAAGCCTCTTCAATCTGCGCCGCAAAAGAGCGGGTTATCTGGTTGCCTTCACGCCGCAGGCAGTCGGAAACGATTAACGCTTGCGCAATCGTCGGATGTTCACTGGCTTGGCGACTCCAGAGTGATTGGCTGCCAAAATCTTGGAAAGCTTGATGATACAGTGATACCACCCCGTCCGGTGCGGTGCGCCCAGCCCCAAGCTCTTTCAGTTGCTCAAAACTGCGTTGGCCCATGTTATGCCCTTTTTTCAAGCACAGGTAGACATTCTCGCATTGTAGCGATAACAATTCAACATTTCAACACATTGGCAGCAGGGCAATCGCATTTGAAAGCGGCATGGGGTCAAGGGGAGATGATCTCCCTTTGCGGGTTGCAAGGGTGGAACCCTTGCGTGTATGGCGCGCTGCGCAGACTTACGCAGTAAATTTGCTTCGGTAAAAGCGCGCCATTTCAGCAGGGCGCCGCCCCATCAGGGTTAACCGAACAACAAACACCCATTCGACAGCAAAAAAGCCGTTATGGCACGCGATGTTAAAAGTCGGGCGTCCGCCCTCCCAAAGAGTGCCCCTGCGGGGCACAGATTGGTGCAGCGTGCGCAAATGCTGCGCATTTGCTTTCTAAAAACGCCGCACATTGCAAGCATGGCTTAAGCCCTGCACCCGCCAGGGGCGATGATCGCCCCTGGACCCCGCAGAAGTTTTTAAAGAGTTCAGATCTGATGAGGTATACTACAAACGAAACCGCTGCAACTCATCATCCAGGGTTTGCGAAATGGCCGCCGCCTCTTCGGCGTGGCGCGTCACGTCGGCGCTCATGGTAAACAACCCACCGGAAGCCTCTTCCATCTCCTCCATGTGACCAGACAGATATTTGGCATTGCGTAAGGTAATGCCCACGGCTGACCGAATCCGCTCGCCATGCGCCGCGCTCTTTTCCACCGACTGGGTCGTCTGCTTGACCTGAATGGAGGAGGTGGTCACATTGCGCGTCACCTCCTCAATGCCCAGAGAGATCTCCTGCACACTGCGACTGACCTCGATCACCTCCTTGGAGATCATCCCCACCAACCGATCCACCTCTGCCGTCTCGCCCGCAGCCATACCCATGGTACGGGTGATCTCATCCACCGCCTTGGCCTGCTCATCCACCGCCAACAAAATACCCTGCGTCGCCGTATCGATCACCCCAACCCGCTGCGTCATCCCACCCATCGCCTCGGTCACCTCGCCGATCCGCGCCTGCATCGTCTCCACCCCGGAGGCAATCCGATTGGTCGCCTCACTGGTCTGCCGCGCCAACTCTTTCACCTCGTTGGCCACCACCGCAAAGCCCTTGCCCGCTTCGCCCGCCCTGGCCGCCTCGATGGCCGCATTCAATGCCAACATGTTGATCTGTTGGGCCACCGATCGCACCAATCCCACCACATTGATGATCTCATTGGCCGAGGCCTCCAACTGCTTCATCACCCCGGCATTGGCCTGAACCGATTTTTGCGCCTCCTGGGACTGCAGCGCCGCCCCCTCACACCGATCCCGTACCCCGTTGAGCGCCGCGTTCATCTCTTCCACCGCCGAAGCCACCGTGCCAATATTGCTGCTTGACCGTTCCGACGACCGTTGCACCCGATCCATACCCTGTGCCACCAACCCCGCCGCACGGGCAACCGTGCCCAAACTGGCACTGGCCTCCTCCGCCGCCGCCGAAATGGTCCCCATGTTCAGATCCATCTCCTGGGCCGCCGCCAACACTTCGGCCAAATAGCCTGTCATGGCCCCTACCGCCTGATCCACATCCTCCATCTCCCGATCCAAGGCCGCACTGATGACGCTCACCTGCTGCCCGCGTTGCTGCAACCCCCCGGCATGCTCAGATAACTCTTGCGCCACCCGCCCCAACTCCGTGGAACTGCCCGCCAAATGCCGTCCGTGCGCCACAATGCCCAACATCAAATCCCGCAATCGGGCGGCAACCCCACCAACCGCCCGTCCCAACTGGCCCAACTCATCCTGCCCCGACATCGATAATTGAACCGTCAAATCCCCTTCCGCCATCTCCGAGGCCACATCCACCATTTGCTGCACCGGTTGCAACACCAGTTTGCGCATCATGCTGTACAAAATCAAACTGGAGAGGATCACCACCACCAGAATCGACAAAAATTTCATCCACAAAGAGTTTTGCACCTGCTGATACAACAGGGTGACATCATTCAATACCAGAACCTTGCCCATCTCCTGACCACTGAAATCGTGCAGCGGAAAGCTCCACGACAACCAGCGCTTGTCCTGCACCACGATCGATTCGTCCGAACGCAACCCGCGCACCCGCTCCGGCAACGCCTTGATACCCTCCGTGGAAAATTCATAATAGACAAGTCCATCCACCACCCGATCACTCTTTTCATCGACCGAACGCTTGACGACACGAAACACCTCGTCCCGTATGGCAATCGCAAACTCCAAACCGGTTGCCTTGCGGGCTGAGGCAAAAACCTCCCCGATATTGCCACCCACCTCGACCGAACCGACATGCTTGCCCTGCTCAAAAACGGGATACACAACGCGAAGACCTGGCCCAGCTCGCCCCACCTCCAAACCCACCACCGCCTGTTGGCGGCGATTGGCCTCCAACACCGTCTTGCGAAAACCAGAAAGATCATCGCCAAACAGATCCGGTTTATGGGCCCGAAAAAAACTCTGCGCCGGGGGCAGATGAAACTGAAATTGATCGATCTTGTACTGGGGATCCAGACGTTCCTTATAAAAAGGCGCCGTCATGGCCGCCAAACGCTGCCGATCCCGCGCCGCAAAAGCCGACACCATCTCCCGATTGTTGAGCAACGACTCCACAACCAACGAAAAATCATGCCCTTTGTCCTGCAACTGCCGGGTGACCAGTTCGCCAAACAACCGGGAACTCTCCGATGTCTGGCGCAGAATGGCCGCCATGCTCTCCTGATAACTCTGCACACTGAACAGGCTACCCATCAACAGCATGCCACCCAGAATGAGCCATAACAGTTTGACCCGTAAACTCTGATGCCAACTCATGTGCAACCCTGTCTCACCGGTTAGGAAACCAATCGCATGTCATCGAAAAATCACCGTGCGGGAACCAGCACCCCCCCCGCGACATATGGACCGAACTTTTGCAACAACACATCACCCTGCAACGTAAACCCGTCAATTCTCAAAAATTTTTCCCTGTACGTCAAGTCAATTACATCCACAATCTCCATATTTTTACTGCAAAACTTGCATAAGACACAAAGCACCATACAAAAAAAATTCCTGGGAAGGCACGGCCTCCCCAGGAACACAATACTGCACACCGACAAATGGCGAAGGGTCTATTTAAGAACCTTCAACTCCACGCGACGGTTGTCGGCCCGACCAGCCTCGGAAGCATTGCTGGAGACGGGTTTTTCCAGGCCATACCCTTTGGCGGTCAAGCGTTTTTTGTCGACGCCCTGACTGACGAAATAGTTCATGACCGTTGTGGCGCGGGCCGAGGAGAGTTTCATGTTGTAGGGTGCCTTGCCGACATTATCGGTATGGCCTTGAATCTCCACCTTCAGGCCCGGATTTTTCTGCAAGACCACCAAGGTCTCGCGCAGACCGCTGACATCTTTCGATTCGATCTGGGCGCTGTTGGTACGGAAATTCAAGTTTTTGACCACCCAGCAACCGACCTTGTTGACCGGTGCGCCCTTGGGGGTGCCGGGGCACTGGTCCAGGTCATCGGTCACACCATCGCCATCGGCATCACCGGGCGGCTGTTTGGCGGGGGGCGATGGAGGCGGCGGAGGCGGTGCAGCAGGTTGACCTTCTGCCTTGCAGAAATAGCATTGCGTTCCGGCGACACCTAAACCGGTCCGTCCATCATTGGGGTGCCACTGGGTGAATCCCCCAAAACTCCACTGCCCCGGAGAAGCAGCGTGACCGGAAGAGACCGCCAGCAGCGCCGCAACGCCCATCAAAACCGCAAT
Source organism: Magnetococcales bacterium (assembly GCA_002753095.1). Taxonomy (GTDB): domain Bacteria; phylum Pseudomonadota; class Magnetococcia; order Magnetococcales; family Magnetaquicoccaceae; genus Magnetaquicoccus. The sequence goes on along the minus strand of PDZU01000046.1, from coordinate 5,565 downwards.
TTTGGTAACTTTCATTGGAATAATGATTCCTTTATCTTGAAAGGGTGTCAAAAAAAGTCCCGGCATTACAGGCGTGTCGCCAAACAGGCACCCGTAGCACCAAGTAAACGGATATTCCCTGCCCCGCATGGGAACCTGGAAAGAACATACTTCACACCGCCAACATTAACTGCGCCATTCTACCCATCCTGCCTGCCCTGCGCAATCTTTTTTGCTTGCCTGCACCGGTGGCTTCACCCCACAATGGCCATCCGGCAGCAGGGCGCTGCCACCTTATGCCACCCTTGCAGCAAGCGAACATGCGCCAACCTTCCCCTCCCCACTCCCCTCTGCCTGAATTCCTCTCTGCCCCACTGCAACGAACCGCTGGTGGCTTGGGACGTTTCTCTTACATGTCCGGCAATTTGATCTCCGGCTTTTTTCACACCTCGGCGGGTCGTTATCAATATCTTCTGAAGCATACCATTCAGCAACTTTTTTTCACCGCCTTGCAGAGCTATCAACTGGTTCTGTTCATTGGTCTGGCGTTGGGGGTGTTGATGGTTGTCCCCATGGTCTCTTTGGGCTTTACCGATATTGACCTGCTTAGCTCTCTGATTTCCAAGGTACTTTTTCAGCAACTGATTCCATTTATCACTGCCATTGTCGCCATTGGCCGCTCTGGAACCGCCATCACTGCGGAAATTGCCAGCATGCAAAGCCAACAGGCCATCGACATGTTGCTGCTGCAGGGCATTGACCCCCATCATCTGCTGGTGCAACCCCGTGTCATCGGCATGACCCTCTCCATGATGCTGCTCACCGTCTGGATGAGCGCCGGGGCCATTCTGGGCGCCAGTTCCATCGTCCTGATGGTCGATGATGCCGGATGGTTGCAGGTGTTGCGCGCCAGTGCCGGCATGCTCACCCTGCGCGAATGGGGTTTGACCGCCCTGATGATGCTCTGGTTTGGCATGGCCATCGGCACCATTCACTGCTACTACGGCTTTCAATCCGCCAACGCCGTGCAGACCGCCATGAACCTTCCCAAAGCCTTTGTGCGCTCTTTTCTCAGTTGCCTGCTGGTGATCACCCTGTTCTCGCTGGTGCGCTATGGCTGAGACGCTCCTGCAACTGGATCAGGTTGTGTTGCCCTTTCCAGAGCCCACCCCTGCCCTTGATTTGATCATTCATAGCGGCGACATCTGGCTGATTGACGGTCCGGCCAAGTCGGGCAAGACCACTCTTTTCAAAGTCATGTCTGGCCTGATCCAACCTCAGGCCGGTCACATTACCCTGTTTGGCACCAACCTGCGCCACAGCAGTGGCCGTGCGCTGGCGCAACTGCGCCGCCGCATGGGCATCCTCCTGGATGGCGATGGTTTGATCCCCTCCTGGACCATTTTCGACAACCTGGCCCTGCCCTGGCGCTACCACGACCTGCTGCCTGAAGCGGCCCTGGCAGAGACGCTGAGCCATCTTCTGCAGCAGTTCGGCGAAGAGGAGGAGTTGCTCTATCGTGTCGCCGCCACACTCAGCATCGAGCAGCGCCGCCGCATGGCTCTGTTGCGCGCCCTGCAAAACAACCCACAATTGATCCTGCTGGATAATGATGGCGTGGCCAGCTATCTGGAGCGCCTCATGCCCCACCTGCAACGCCGCCTGGATGAGTACAACCTCGCCTTGGTGGTGCGTGGCTCACCCTCCCTGGCCCGTCTGTTCCCCAGAGATCGTCTGCATCGGGCCACCATGCAAGCCGGAACATTGCATGTGCATGCCCTCCCCCCGTATCCTGATCCCGTGCAGACCCACCGTTGATGCCGGTCCATTCCGAGCGAGGCAGCCATCATGTCCGACATCCAATCCTGGCGTAATCGTGATCGCCGTTTCAAACAGAGCGTGACCCTGTTCATTTTTGTCAGCATGCTTCTGGTATTGGGCATTATCTGGTTGGGCCATACCAATGACAACCCGTTCGACAGCAAATACAACCTGCACAGCGAGATGGCCCACGCCGAAACGCTGAAAATAGACACGCCGGTCACCCTGGCCGGCATCCTGGTTGGGCGCATCAGTGATCTGCAATTTACCACCGACAACAAGATTCGCATCACCCTGCGCATCCTGAAAAAACACATGCAGCGCATCCGTCAGGACTCGGTCATCACCCTGGTCAAACCCATGGTCGGCAACGCCTCCCTGGACATCAGTCTGGGCTCTCCCGACCATGCCACGTTGCAACCGGAACAGCAGATCGCCTTCAGCCGGGGCAGTGATTTGAGTGACGCCTTGAGTCAATTGCCCGCCATTCTGGAACATGTCGAGAAGGTGGCTGCCAATATTCGTCAGTTGACCGGCCAACTGATCGAGGCGCAAGGCCCCTTCCAACAAACGCTCAGCCAGGCCAACGCCACCCTGAGCGAAACCACGCAACTGGGCCGCACCGTCAACCAGAAGGGATCCAATGTCCAACAGACCATCGATCATCTGGAAGCCCTGTCCCGCGATGCCGCCGGATTGATGCAGCAGTTGCGCACCTCCACCCCCACCCTGATGGCTGGCTTGAACCAATCGGCCAACCGCAGTCTGCAGCAGGTGGATCTGACCGTCGGCGAAATGCACAAGCTTCTGCAACAGTTGCAACCGGTCATCGCCCAGGTCCAGGCGGTCTTGCAGCACAGCAATCGCATTGCCGCCGACGTGGCCAAGGTTACCGGACAACTGGGCCAAATCAGCCCAGAAATTCCCGTATTACTCTATCAGGGACAGGAGACCATGCGCGAAGCGGAAACCTTGATGCACAAGGTCAACCACTCCATTTTGTTCGGTTCCTCCGGCAGTGCCAACCCGGCTCAGGGCCGTCTGAGTGAAACACCCCGCGACCTGCCCATGCTGCCTGTGGCCGCACCTTGAGGAGACCCATCATGGCCATGCGTTCCCGTATAACAGTGTTGCTTCCACTTTTGCTGGGTGGTTGTCTGCTGAGCGCTCCCCCATCCCCGCCTTTGGCCGAAAAGGGGGAGTCTACCCGGCAAAAGGCGGCGCAACTCTTTCGGGAGTGTCGCACGGGGCTCGCCTTGACCGAATACCGCAAAGTGCTCTATCTGGCTGAGTTGCGCGATGATCGGCCAGCCATGGCGACGGCTCTGCTCAATGTGGGCATCATCCAATTGATTCGCGGTGAGCTGGTGGAGGCCGAGCAGGCTTTGCGCACGGCCCAACCTTTTTTTCACGCCCTCGATGATCTGCCGGGCGAGCAGCAGGTGACGATCCATCTGGCCACGCTACGGATCCGGCAGGGGGCGTTTGCCGAAGGGTTGCAGATGTTGCAGCCTTTGTGGGAGCAGTTGGGTGGGGAAGAAGGGGCACCTTCTGGCGCACGGGTACGGGTTTTGAACGGTCTGGCCATCGCCCACAAGGAGTCTGGGCGCTTTGCAGAGGCCGGGCAGTGGCTGTTGCGGGCGGAACGGGAGGCTGTGGCTGTGGGCAACCAGAACGATCTGGCCACGGTCCGCATGAACCATGCCCGGCTTTTGTTGCAGCAGGGTGCGTTGGCCGGCGCCCACCAACAGGCGACGGAGGCGTTAGCGTTGGATCGGGCCACAGAACATCTCTTGGGTATTGGTGCCGATCTGTTGTTGCTCGGCCTGATTGCCGAGCGGCAGGGCGAAACGGCCCAGGCGCAGGCGCATTGGCGCCAGGCTGGTTCCATTTGGGACTATTGTGGTCTGGATCGGCAGCGTATTTTTGGCGGCAACGGCATCCGCGATCCCAAGGACAAATAAAGCCTTTGCGCTTAAATCCTTACGCTGCCGGCAACGCCTGGGCCTGTTGCCGTTCGGCGGGGGTCAATTTTTTCTCCAGCAGGGCACACAATTTGGCCGCGTTGGCATTGCCTTGCGCCATGGCGGCGGCGGCCCAACGCCATGCCAGGAGGAGATTGGCGGCCACGCCTTCCCCTTTGGCATACATCAGCCCCAGGTTGTACTGTCCGCTGGCATGGCCCTGGGCAGCGGCAGCCTGAAACCATTGCACCGCCTGTTCCGCACTTTTTGTCACCCCGACGCCACTGGCGAAGGCGCTGCCCAAGGCCGACTGACCGGCGGCGTGGCCCTGTTCGGCAGCCTTCTGGAACCATTTGACCGCCTCTGCGGCATCCTGCGCCACGCCTGCACCGCCACTGTAGAGCAGTCCAAGATTATAGCTGGCACCGGCATAGCCCCCCTCTGCCCCCTGCCGATAACAGCGCAGCGCCTCGGCCAGATTTTTTTCCACCCCCAACCCTTGCTGGTAACAGACGCCCAGGTTGGTTACAGCCAGGGCATGGCCCTGTTCGGCAGCCTGTTGGTAACAGCGTGCGGCGGCGTTGGCATCCGCTGTGACGCCGCGTCCTTCGGCATAACACAGGCCCAATTGCAGCAAGCCGTCGGCATGGCCATTGTCTGCCGCCTGACGCAACCAGGAGAAGCCTTGCTTGGCATCGGCCTCCACCCCCAAGCCGTAGGCATACAGCAGCCCCAGATTATACTGGGCGCCCGCGTGCTGTTGGGCGGCAGCGGAGGTAAACAGATGGATGGCCTTGGCCACATCCCGTTCTACGCCAAGGCCGCCGTGATAGAGATTGCCCAGGGTATTCTGCGCTTCGGCGTACTCTTGGGCGACGGCCTCTTGCAGCCATTTGAGCGCCGCGACCATATCCGCCCCGCCTTGGCGCAGCAGGTACAACTCGGCCAAGGCGTTCTGGGCCAGGGCATCCCCCTGTTCTGCTGCCTGTCGATACCATTTTTCTGCCTCGGTCACGCTTGGTGCCACACCCGCTCCGTTGGCATACATGGCCCCCAAGCTGAACTGGGCCAGGGCGTCCCCCTGTTCTGCCGCCTGTCGATACCATTTGACTGCCTCTGCGGAGTCCTGGTTTACGCCCAAGCCTTCGGCGTAGAGCAACCCCAGGTAGTGTTGTGCGCCCGCATCGTTTTGGGCGGCTGCCAGACGAAACCAGTGGGCTGCCTGCACGCCATCCTGGCTAACGCCTTCTCCCTCTGCGTACAGCACACCCAGATTATATTGGGCCTCTGCGTCACCCTGTTCGGCGGTTTGGCGTAGTGTTGTCAGTGTATCGCGCATCAGGGGCCTCGGCTTGCGATGTATGGTTGGATGGAATCCCAGATATTATCCTTAATTTATAAGTGATTTTCGCATACAAAGCAAGGAGATGACACAAAAAAAGTTGCATGGGGTCCAGGGGAGATTATCTCCCCTGGTGGGTGCAGGGCGAAGCCCTGCGTGTGATGGCGCGCTTTTAACGAAGCAGATTTGCGCAGCAAATCTGCGCAGCGCGCCCAAATCTGTGCCCCGCAGGGGCACGCTCTGGGAGGGCGGACGCCCGACATGCACCGTGTCGCCTGGACAAGCACGGGGAGTCATCGGGGGGTTGCGCATAGGGGGGGTACAAGATTTTGTGATTAGGGTCTCCTCAAAAAGCCCCTACCGCAATTGATCTTCTACCCTGAGATGGGTACAACCCGTCGGCGGTTTTTGCCTTGGAGCCTGTCCAGTTGTCCACCAGGGTCAATACGTGGACAAATG
>PDZU01000148.1 GCA_002753095.1 Magnetococcales bacterium | reverse complement strand
AGTGCCTTGGGGGAGGGGGAGGGGTGCGGCTCACAGCTCAGCACTCCAGGAGAAGGTGGTAAAATCGCTCACGTTTGTCTTACGCTGATCGTTCCAGCGGATGGAAATGCCCAGCAACCGTTCCATGCCGCCAGAAGGGAGCATGGTGATGGCACCGCTGCCCTCCGGCAACAGGCTGGCCAGATCCGCTTGCCATTGCGCCACATCGTAGGAGACCATCTGGGTGGCGCTACAGGTGAGCGTCAGGCAGTCGGGTGGGGTTTGTATCTGGGTCTCGTACTCGGTGCTGTAGGCGCCAGCGGCGGCCAGGGTACGATTGGCCCGCATCCGCTCCATGATGTCATGGGCCAGCAGCAGAGCTTGACTGCGCAGCAGGGCGCTGTGGGTATACTGCATGGCGGCGATTTGTAGTCTGGCCAACCCCAACAGGCCAATGGCCAGAATGACCAAGGTGGCCAGCACTTCCAACAGGGTGAAACCAGCCTGGGGGGGAGCGCGGCGTTTCATGAACAGAGCAACTCCTGGCCTTGATCATCTTCGGGAATGCCGTTGTGGTTGCTGTCGCGGGCGCTGCTGACCCGGCCAGAGCTGTTGACGAGCAGAGCACGGGCGTGGGCGCTGCCACGGGGATCACAGAAGCGCCAAGTGCCGGCATAGGCGATGCTGAAACCCTGGGCGTTGAACTGGATGCGCTCGGAGAGGGTGCCGTTGCTTAAAGTAAAGTGCAAAGAGATGCGCCCCTCCAGAGCGGGGAAAGTTTGCAAGGGAGCGCTGCCGGCCAGAATGAGCCAGCCCTCATTCCAGGAACCGGCACAGGTTTTGCCATCGTGGGAGCCGCAAAAAGTGGTGGTCTGGCCCCGTTTGACCGCCTCGCTGCGGGCCAGTTGCAGGGCACCGTTAAGCTGATTGCTGTAGGTGGTTAGACGGTTTTCCAGCAGCAGAGTGGTCAAGGAGGGGATGGCCAAGGCAGTCACAATGGCGAGCACCGCTAGGGCCAGCAACAGTTCACTCAGGGTATACCCGGCTTCGTCGCACAAAAAGCGGGGAGGGTGGGGTAGCATGCCTCTTTTTCCTTGTTGTGGCAGAAGACCAAACCTTTTCTTCATTGTCTTCATCATAACATACGGTGGCTTGGTGAGAAAGCGGAGAATCCATCTTTTCCCGTCACAATCTTGTTTACACACAGAAACGCAATCTGGTAGAATCAGAAAAACTTGTTAAATATCAAAATAAATAGGTGGAATTCGATGACACACTTCCTGCGCAGGGGTTCGATTGGGGTTCGTTTACTGCTGGTGGCGGGAGTTGCGGGGGCCATCAGTCTGGCCGGGATGGGGGGTGTGGCATTGCATCGCATGCGCACAGTTTTACTGGAGCAGCATGAGAGAAGTATTGAACAAATGACGGCCAGCACCACCCGTGGCTTGGAGGCGATCATGCTGGGGGGATCGGCAGAGACAGCCCGTCATTATGCCAAGGCGTTGAAGGAGATCGCAGGGATTCAGGGCTTTCAGGTTTTGCGTCTGGACGAGCGTGAGGCGTTTCAGGAAGGGGCGGCGGTGGAGGCCAATCCCAGTGGGTTCATGGGCTTTACCCGCTACGATGCGGGGCGGGTCAGTGCTCCTTTTGCCCAGGCGGTGGCCAGCGAGCAGTCGGTGCATCTGTTTGGTGTGGCGGCGGATGGCGCGTCGCAGGTGCAGTATTGGGTGCCGTTACTCAATAAACCGGAGTGCCATGCCTGTCATGGTGGTGACCACAAGGTGCGGGGTATGTTGCACTTGACGCTCTCCTTGAGTGCCTTTGAGGAGGGGATACGGCGCACACAGCTTGAGTTGGCGCTGACGGTGTTGCTGGCGGTTGGATTGTTGCTTGCGCTGTTGCGGACCATCTTTCGGCGTTTGGTGACCCAACCCTTGGGCCGTTTGCAGGGGGTGATCGAGATCATCGCCGGGGGAGATCTGCGGCCTCGTCTCACCTATGACGAGGGTCAACAGGATGAAATTGCCCAGATCGGCCGCTATTTGAACCGCATGGCGGATAATTTGACCAATATTATTCGTTCGGTGCGGCAGCAGTCGCAGGCACTGTCCGGGGGGATCGGCAGTTTTTCGGCGGTGCGGCAGCAGTTGGAACAGGGCAGTGGCAATACCTCGGCGGTATCGGAAGAGGTGGCCCGTTTCATGAAGACCATCATCGGGGGCATTTGGGAGAGTGTGGACCGTTCCAAGGCGACCGAGCAGGTGGCACGTGCGGCGGCGGAGAGTGCGGTCAAGGGTGGGGAGTCGGTGCAGGAGACGATTCGTTCCATGACGCATGCGGCGCAGAAGATGGGTGTCATTCAGGAGATTGCCCGACAGACCAACCTGTTGGCGCTCAATGCGGCCATCGAAGCGGCCAGGACGGGGGAGGCAGGCAAGGGGTTTGCGGTGGTGGCAGGGGAGGTGCGCAAACTGGCCGAGCGCAGTCGCGAGGCGGCGCAAGAGATTGGCGCACTGATGGGCAGCACCATGCAGACGGCCCAGGTAACCGGCGCGGTATTGGCCCGTCTGGTGCCGGAGATCATCCGTACCGCCGAAGAGGTGCGCCAGATCGATCGTTTGTCCGGCGAGCAAAACCAGAGCGCGCAAAAAATTGCCGACGCGGTTTCCCGTCTGGATAGTGTGGTGCAAAGCAGTGTGCAAACCTCCGGTCGAGTCAGCGACATTGCCCACGAGTTGATGAATTCGGCGGAACAGTTGGAGGAGACCATTCGCGCTTTTCGGTTGGATGATGACGAGGCAGGTGCCGATTCTTAAGGAGAAATTTGCGTTATCTCACTTTTTTCAGATCTATATGCAGAGATATAATCTGTTGATTGTACAAGAAAAATAATCGGGTTTGCACGGTACCAAGTGGTGAATTTGCTGGATTCGGAAGGGAGAATCTGGTAGATTCCGCCTGTTTTGGCGCCGACAGGGGGCGGTTTTGCCGTGGCAACCGATAGGGGAGGTGTGGGTGATGCATTGGCGAGATTTGAGTGTAAGCAAGAAAATCATGATCGGTTTTGGCAGCATTCTGATATTGCTGATTGGGGTGAGCGCGTGGTCTTTGCGTGGTATCGGCGTGATGGTGAACAACGGCTTGGAGGTGGTGGAGGGCAACCGTTTGCGCAGCGAGGTGTTGCAACGGGAGATTGACCATTTGAACTGGGTCAACCGCTTGAGCACCTTCATCAACGATGAGAAGGTGGCCGATATTGGCGTGCAGTTGGATCATACGCAGTGTGCTTTTGGCAAGTGGTACTATGGCGAGGGGCGCCGTCATGCCGAGACTCTGGTGCCTGCCTTGAAGGATACCTTGGCGGCGATTGAAGATCCACACAAGTTGTTGCACGCCTCGGCCCGCAACATCCAGAAAGTTTTCCGGCGTGCCGATGCCAATTTGCCGGAATTTTTGGCTCAGAAGGAGACCGATCATCTGGCTTGGTCGGAAAAAATGCTCTCCACCATTTTGGCGGGGGAGAAGGATTTAACCGTGCAACTGGATCCGACCCAGTGCGCCATGGGCAAGTTCATCTATGGCGAGGGGGGCAAGAGGATGGTGGAAGCGGATCCCCTGCAGGCGGATCTGATGAGAGAGATGGAACCGGCCCATCGTCGTTTACATGCCACCGGCGAGAAGGTGCGCGAGGCTTTGCGGGCGGGCAATTTGGAGTTGGCCAAGTCGCTTTATCAAAAGGATGTGCAGGCGGAACTGGCCTCGGTGCGGGGCCATCTGAAAAAGATGCAGGAGGCTGCCCGCAACGCCTTGACCGGCAAAAAGGAGGCAGAGCGCATTTTTGCCATGGAGACCCAACCGCAGTTGGCGACCCTGAAAAACCATTTCCATCGCATGGACAAAACCACGCGTGAGCAGATTTTGACCGAAGAGCAGATGTTGCATCATGCGGCGCAGATTCGCACGGTATTGATTACGGTGGTGCTGATCGCGGTGTTTGTGGCGATTTTGATGAGTGTGATTATTCCCCGCACCATTGTCAAACCGATCCTGGCCTCATTGGGGTTTGCCGAGGATGTGGCGCAGGGTGATTTGTGTTGCCAATTGGATCTGCATCAGCAGGATGAGGCTGGGCGCTTGGTGCAGGCGCTCAACAGCATGGTTGAGCGGTTGCAAAAGGTTGTCGGCGAGGTGAACGCCACGGCCAACAGTTTGGCTGATGGCAGCAATGAAGTATCTGACCGGGCGCAGATGATGGCGCAGGGGGCGACGGAGCAGGCGGCCTCTATTGAGGAGACCTCTGCGGCCATGGAGCAGATTTCGGCCAGTATCAGTCGCAACACGGACAATGCGCAGGCGACGGAGCGGATTGCCTTGCAGGCTTCGGCCAATGCCCAGGAGGGTGGGCGGGCGGTTGAGGAGGCGATGCGTGCCATGAGGGATATTGCGGCCAAAATTTCCATCATTGAGGAGATTGCCCGCCAGACCAATTTATTGGCGCTCAACGCGGCCATCGAGGCGGCCAGGGCGGGGGAGCATGGCAAGGGATTTGCGGTGGTGGCTGCCGAGGTACGCAAGTTGGCGGAGCGGAGCCAGCATGCGGCGGCGGAGATTTCGCAGTTGTCGATTTCCAGTGTGACGGTGGCGGAAAAAGCCGGGGTAGTGATGGGCCATTTGGTACCGGATATTCAGCGCACGGCGGAGTTGGTGCAGGAGATTGCTGTGGCCAGTCGGGAGCAGAACCAGGGCACGGCCCAGATCAACCAAGCCATTCAGCAGTTGGACAAGGTGATCCAGAAGAATGCCGGGTATACCCTGAG
>PDZU01000147.1 GCA_002753095.1 Magnetococcales bacterium | reverse complement strand
CACGCCGCACAGATTTGTGCCCCGCAGGGGCACGCTTTGGGAGGGCGGATGCCCGACTTTTAACATCGCGTGTCATAATGGCTTTTTTGCTGTCGAACGGGTGTCGCTGCTCGGTTAACGCTTATGGGGCTCTGCCCTGCACCCGCAAGGGGAGATAATCTCCCCTTGACCCCATGCCACTTGCAGATTTTTTGGAATAAGGCTTGACCTGGGACAGGAATTCGCTAGAATGCTGGGATTTTCCCTGGTCGGAACCGGCACAGGCAGGGGGCCGATCGCACTCTAATGAGGTGTTTTTTTATGGCAGTTCGTATTCGCTTGCAACGCAGAGGTTCCACAAAACGACCCTTTTATGCGGTCGTTGTTGCTGATGCCAAAATGCCCCGGGATGGCCGTTTCCTGGAAAAGCTGGGCACCTACAACCCACTCAAGGAGAGCGACAAACTCCAGTTGGAGATGGAGCGCTATCATCATTGGGTGGGCGTTGGCGCCATTCCCACCGATACGGTGGCCAGCTTGCTCAAACGGACCGCAACCGCCGGCTGATAGCCGTTGGTGGCCAAGAGCATGACCGATACCCCAGAAGAGTGGATCTCCGTCGGGCGCTTATTGGGGCCCTTCGGTGTCAAAGGATGGATCCGTGTGCTTTCTCATACCGATCCCCCCGATGGCATCCTGGACTTTGATGATTGGTGGGTCGGCAGGAGCGATGACGGAGGTAACCCACAGGCCAGCCAGTTGCGTCAAGTGGCTCTGTTGGATGGGGAATCCCATAGTCGTGGCATCGTTGCCCAACTCGAAGGCATCGATACCCCGGAAACCGCCCGCCTCTGGTCGGGCTTGGGCATCTGGGTACCACGCTCGGCACTGCCGGAACCGGATGGGGATGCCCACTACTGGGCCGATATGATCGGTTGTCAGGTGGTGGAAGAGAGTGGCAATGGGCTGGGAACAGTCGATTATCTGTTTGCCACCGGGGCCAACGATGTGTTGGTCGTGCGCAGCGAAGATGGCAAAGAAAAACTGCTGCCATTCATTCGTGAGGTGGTGCTGACGGTGGACGTCGATCGCAAAATCATCACCGTTTGCCTGATGCCGGGGATGTAGCCATCCGCTTCTCCATCATCACACTGTTTCCGGAGATGTTTGCCGGGTTGCTGGGTCAGTCGATCCTGAAACGGGCCAGAGAGCGTGAACTGCTCCAGGTCTCTTTGGTGCAGTTGCGTGATTTTGCTGAAGATCGCCACCAAAGAGTCGATGACACCCCGTTTGGTGGTGGCCCAGGCATGGTGCTCAAGGCCGATGTGTTGCAGCGGGCTCTGTCTGCTCTGCACTCTGCGACACAGCAAACCCTGCCCCGTGCCCATGTGGTCTACCTGACACCACAAGGGAAACGGTTCGATCAGTCCGACGCCAAACGGTTGGCTGGTCTTGCCCACTTGGTTTTGGTCTGTGGCCATTACGAGGGGTTGGATGAGCGCTTTGTGGCCACACAAATCGACGAAGAGCTCTCCATGGGCGACTTTGTTCTCACTGGGGGGGAGATTCCCGCCATGGCCGTGCTGGATGCTGTTGCCCGCCTGTTGCCCGGCGTGCTCGGCGATCCAGAGAGTTTTGCCGGTGACTCGTTTTACCAGGGGTTGTTGGATCATCCCCATTTTACCCGGCCCGCCTCCTGGCAGCCCAGCGTTGGCGCACCTCCCTGTTCCGTACCAGAGGTGTTGCTCTCCGGGCACCACGACAAAATCAAGGATTGGCGGCGACGACAGGCTCTTTTACGTACCTTGCTGCGACGGCCCGATTGGCTCGCACAGGCCAGCCTGTCAAAACCAGAAAAACGTTTGATGGAACTGTTGGCGTCCGAACTCGATCACTGCGAATGGACGCCACCGGATGGAACTCACTGCTCAGATCAGCCGAAATAAGGACGCACCCATGAACGAACTCATGCGCTTTCAGGAATCCCTGATTCAACGGAAAATGCCGGATTTTGCCGCCGGTAACACCCTGAAGGTCCACGTCAAGGTGGTTGAAGGTACCCGCGAACGTATCCAGGTTTTTGAGGGCGTCTGCATCGCCCGTCACAATGCCGGATACTCCTCCACCTTCACCGTTCGCAAGGTCTCTTTCAACGAAGGAGTCGAGAGAATCTTCCCCCTCTACTCGCCCAAGATCGAAAAGATCGAGGTGGTGCGCATCGGCGATGTGCGTCGTGCCAAGCTTTATTACCTGCGCGCCCTCTCCGGCAAGGCAACCCGTATCAAAGAAAAACGGACCTGGTAAGTTCCGCCTATGGCCGGAAAAGGAGCGCTCCCCACCTTCGAACTGGAACAGACCCTCTACTTGCAAGGGTATGCGTCGGTGTGCGGTGTGGATGAGGTGGGGCGCGGTCCACTGGCTGGACCGGTGGTGGCCGCTGCCGTGCTTTTACCCTTTTGGCAGTGGCAAACCGTCCCGACGGCGTTGGCCGGAGTCACCGATTCCAAACAGCTCAGCGCCGAGCAGCGCCGCCATTTTGTCGCTGTCATCCAGCTTTTGGCGCTCAAAATCGGTATTGGCACAGCCAGCCCGGCTGAGATTGATGACCTCAATATTCGTCGGGCTACCTTGCTGGCCATGGAACGCGCCGTGGCGCCGTTGCATCTGTCGGCGCGGGCCTGTGTGTTGGTCGATGGACGCGACCTTCCCCCCGGCCTGCCCTGTCCGGCCCAGGCCATTGTCCGGGGCGACCAAACGTCCCTCTCCATCGCTGCCGCCTCCATCATCGCCAAAGAGCATCGGGATGCACACATGACACAACTTGCCCGCACCTATCCCGGTTACGGTTGGGAACACAACAGCGGCTATCCAACGGCTGCCCATCGGCAGGCTTTGCGCACCCTGGGGGTTACCGCGCAGCATCGCCGCTCTTACAGCCCGGTCCGTGCCGCCATGGGCACGCCGATCAATCACGAACCCAGCTTGTTCAACACCTGATGATTTGCCACCTGGAACCAGGAGACACAGGATGGAGGAGCTCCCCTGTCTGACGCAACTGCTACAAAAAGTGTCGGCGCAACAGATCGGTTCCGCCCACCTCGACACGACTGCATGGCTGCAAGCCCACCCGGAGCAGATTCAAACCTTGCATGTTGTGGCCCACATATTGCTTAATGTAACCCAACGCGCTTTATCCGGGCAGAACAGTGTGCCTGACACCCAGGACAACCGGCCACCAGCCTTGCAACGGGTGGCCCAGGCCGAGAAGCTGTGGGCTTGGTCGGAACGTGTGCAGGCACTGCAGCAGCACAGAGCACAACAGCAGGCACAGGTCTATGGCAACGCTTTGCAGCAATGGTTGCAACAGGTGGTGCAACACCGGCACAATCAAGAGGTACTCTGATGCCCAAGCGGCACCAATGGCATTTGCTGGTCGTGAATGGCCCCAATCTGAACCTGCTGGGCCAACGGGAAGCGGATATTTATGGACGGACCACCCTGGCGGATATTGCCAGTGCCTGCCGGGATCGTCTGGCACAGGTGCAACACGCCTTGGCCCTGGAGGGATCCACCGTGGATTTTTTTCAGTCCAATCACGAGGGGGTGCTGGTTGATCGGATTCAAGAGGCACGGGGCACCGTTGACCTGATCATCCTCAATCCGGCAGCTTTTACCCATACCTCGGTGGCATTGCGCGATGCGCTGTTGGCGGTGGAGATTCCCGTGATCGAGGTGCATTTGAGTAACATTCATAAACGAGAACCCTTCCGTCACCACTCGTACATCAGTGATATTGCCGTGGGGCAGATTATCGGTTTGGGAGCGGATGGTTATCTGTTGGCGGTGGAAGCCGCTGTGCGTCACCTGCTGACCCGCAGCACCTCCCTGTCCACAACGCACAAGGCTTGAACACTCTTTCTGAGGCTTGAGTTCCATGGATTTAAAAGAGATTCGGCAGTTGATCAAAATGCTGGCCGGTACAGACGTTGCCGAAATTGAAATTCGCGAAGAGGCGCAAACCGTGCGCATATCACGTCATCTGGCCAACCAGCACGAGGCCCCCCCGCAAACGTATCAACCTGTCGTCACCTATGCCGCACCGCCCCCCATGGCCATGCCGGCACCGTTGGCCACGGCCAGTGAGGGGCTGGCCACAACCGCCGCCAGAGGAAACGAAACCCTCTCCACAGACAAAACCTTGACCATTACCTCACCCATGGTCGGCACCTACTACCAGTCCAATACCCCGGAGGCCCCGCCTTTGGTCGCCCACGGCGACATCATCAAAAAAGGCCAAGTGGTCTGCATCATCGAAGCGATGAAGCTGATGAACGCCATCGAATCGGAATATTCCGGTCGGGTGGTCAGTATCCTGAAAGAGAATGCCAATCCGGTTGAATATGGCGAACCCCTTTTCATCCTTGAGCCGGTTTAAATGCCTATCTTCAATAAAATATTGATTGCCAACCGGGGTGAAATCGCCCTGCGGGTGCATCGTGCCTGCAAAGAGTTGGGTATTCAAACGGTCGCTGTCCACTCGGAGGCCGATGTGGGTTCCATGTGCGTTCGTCTGGCCGATGAGTCGGTGTGCATCGGACCGGCGCGCTCGTCCGACTCCTACCTGAATATCTCCTCGATCATGGCCGCTGCCGAAATTACCGACTCCAGAGCCATTCATCCCGGCTATGGCTTCTTGTCGGAAAACCCGGAGTTTGCCGAAATTGTCCGCGCTTCTGGCCTGACCTTTATCGGCCCGGATCCGGGCGTGATCCGCCTGCTGGGCGACAAGGTGCAGGCCCGCAAGGCGATGATCGCCGCCGGTGTTCCGGTGGTGCCCGGCTCGGATGGCGACAGGTTGATACGTTTGCGGGGGGGC
>PDZU01000146.1 GCA_002753095.1 Magnetococcales bacterium | reverse complement strand
GTCCTTAACGTAATTTTTACCTGTTAATCTATATTTAACTCAATCTTAACCTGTTCTTAATGCTCTGTTCGCTAAACAGATTGGCGCAAGCAAGATTTGCTTATTTCTGACCGTTCCAACCCACACCGCGTTACGCCGTCATTCAAAGGAGTCGAACATCATGGCCGCACCTTCGGAATCCTCCAACAGCCTGATCAAGGCTTTAAGCTGGGGGAGTCTGTCCATTGCGCTGTATTTTTTACTCTTTTTCTACGAAAAAGAGATCCTGGAACTCTCTGCCAAGGGACATTGGTATTTTGTTTTCCCCATTGTGATCGCCTTTACCTTCTCCGTCGTACACGGCAACTTTACCGGTGAATTTTGGCGCAGCCTGGGTATCCGGGCCAAAAGATAGCTCTGCTTTTTGCGCACGACTCTTTCTACTCAGCAACTGGCTTTTGCACGCAGGAAATGACTCTATGGACACTCTTAATTTTATTCAGTTGGATCTGGTGACCGCTCTCTATCTGCTGGCGGTTGGATTTGTGGGTGGATTGGTCAGCGGATTTATCGGATCTGGTGGTGCTTTTGTGCTGACACCAGCCATGATGAGCCTGGGGGTACCCGGCATCGTGGCCGTGGCCAGCAATATGTGTCACAAATTTCCCAAGGCCCTGGTCGGTGCCCTGAAACGGGCCAAATATGGGCAGGTGGATGTAAAAATGGGACTGGTCATGGGCATCTCTGCCGAGGCTGGTGTGTTGCTGGGCGCCCACTACCAGGAGGCGATCAAGCACCATTTTGGTGATGCTGGTTCCAACCTGTATGTTTCTGTGGCCTTTGTGATTATTTTGGGCCTGGTTGGCGGCTTTGTCATGCGCGACACCGTGAAAACCTACCGCTCCGGCGTCATGGAAGAGGAAAAACCGGGCAAGTTGGCCTTGTGGATCCAAAGCATCCATATTCCTGGCACCATGGTCTACTTTCCCAGCATCAACGCGCGCATCTCGATTTTGTTCACCATTCCGCTCGGCTTTGCCACTGGCATGCTGGCGGCCACCATCGCTGTGGGTGGCTTTATCGGCGTCCCGGCCCAGATCTATATCCTGGGTCTGAGCAGTTTAATGGCCTCGGCCACAGAGTTGGTGATCGCTTTTGTGATGGGGGTTGGTGGCACCATTAAATTTGCCTGGAGTGGCTATGTGGATATTCGCTTGGCCATGATCATTCTGGCGGGCTCGCTTTTCGGCATTCAGTTGGGCGCCATCGGCACCACCTATGTCAAACCGTTCATGATCAAGTTGGTGATGGGGGTGATCATGTTGACGGTGCTGTTGAGTCGGGCTTTGGTAATTCCGGTCTATCTGTCCCAACTGGAGCTGATTGCGCCTATGGCACCAAGCACCATGTCGTTGCTGAAAAATGTCAGCTTTTTCATCATGCTGACCGCCCTGGCCCTGGGGGCAGGCATCATCCTGACCGCCCTAATCAAGGGGCGGCGTGAGCACGCCCGGCAACAGAGCGCCGGGCTGGCCAGTGCCACTGCCTAGAAACAGATCCGGGTCTGGGCGTTTGCCCAGACCCGATTTATCGTGTTTACGCTGTGATTGACTGTGGTTACAAACGGGATAGCCTGGCACGCAGGGCGTGATCGGCCAACACCAGGGCGGCCATGGCTTCGGCCACGGGGACGGCCCGGATGCCCACGCAGGGATCGTGGCGGCCACGGGTTTGGATGATCTGATCCTGGCCATGAATGTCCACCGTGCGCCGTGGCACCATGATCGACGAGGTGGGTTTGACGGCTAGGCGGAGGATAATCGACTGACCGCTGGAGATGCCGCCTAAAATGCCCCCGGCACGGTTGCTCAAAAAAGCCACGCCGTTGTTTTGTGTGCTGTCGGCGACCATCTCATCCACCCATTGTGACCCACGCGCCCGCGCTGCGGCCATGCCGTCGCCGATCTCCACCCCTTTGACCGCGTTGATGCTCATCATCGCCTTGGCCAGATCGGCATCCAGGCGATCAAAAACGGGCTCCCCCCAGCCGACCGGAACGCCGTTGATCTCCACCTCCAGCAGCGCTCCCACCGAATCGCCTTGTTGGCGCACCTCTTCCAGCAGGGTGGTAAAGTGGGAGACCATGGCGGCATCTGGGGCAAAGAAGGGATTATTCTCCACCTCCTGCCAGTCCCAGCGTTTCCGGTCGATCTCCACCTCGCCCATGGCGATCAGGGCGGCCCGCACCTCCACCCCCCAGTGTGCCAACAACCGTTTGGCGATACCGCCCGCCGCCACCCGCATGGCTGTTTCTCTGGCCGAGGAGCGTCCGCCCCCCCGATAATCCCGAATGCCGTATTTGTGCCAATAGGTATAATCGGCGTGGCCGGGACGGAAGAGATGTTGAATATCGCGATAATCGCGGGAGCGTTGATCGCTATTTTCGATCAGCAGGCCGATGGGTGTACCGGTGGTGACCCCCTCGAACAGGCCGGAGAGGATGCGTACTCGGTCTGCCTCCTGGCGTTGGGTCGTGAAGCGGCTCTGTCCGGGTCTGCGGCGATCCAGATCCCGTTGCAGATCGGCCTCGCTCAGGGGCAATCCTGCCGGACACCCTTCGACAATCGCTCCCAGGGCGGGACCATGGCTTTCGCCACAGGTGGTAACGCTGAACAGATGGCCGATCCGGCTGCCTGCCATGGGATCAGACGGCTTTCATGCCGACGATGTGGTAACCGGCATCCACGTGCAAAATTTCGCCGGTGACGCCTGAGCCCATATCGGACAGCAGCAGCAAGCCGGACTGGCCCACCTCTTCGATGGTCACGTTGCGGCGCAGGGGGGCGTTATCCCGGTTCCAGTTAAGAATCTCTTTGAAGTCGCCGATACCGGCAGCGGCCAGGGTACGGATTGGTCCGGCGGAGATGGCGTTGACGCGGATTCCGGCGGCGCCAAAATCGGCGGCCAGATAGCGCACGCTGGCCTCCAGAGCAGCTTTGGCCACACCCATGACGTTATAGTGTGGCACCACCCGTTCGGCGCCCAGATAGCTCAAGGTCAAGATGGAGCCGCCCTCGCGCATCAGGGGTGCAGCCCGTTGGCAGACGGCCACCAGGGAATAGACTGAACTTTCCATGGCCACCCGGAAGCCATCGCGGGAGGTATTGTAATAGTGGCCAGTCAACTCCTCCTTTTTGGCAAAGGCCACGGAATGGACGATAAAGTCCACCTGTTGCCAAAGTTCTTTGACTGTCTGAAAAACCTGATCGATCTCTGCATCCTCGTTCAAATCGCAAGGCAGCACCAGTTGCGAACCCAACTGGGCCGCCAGAGGACGCACGCGTTTTTCCAGCGCTTCACCCAGATAGGTGAACCCCAGTTCGGCGCCTGCTTCATGGCAGGCCCGTGCAATCCCCCAGGCGATGCTCTTGTCGTTGGCCAGACCAAAAATCAGTCCCCGTTTACCATCCAGAATGCCCATGTTGCAACCCTTTGTCCTGTGAATAAGCCAGCCCTTACTCTGTGATAAACCAGTTGCGTCATCCTGTCAACCGACGCGTTATCGTGAGGCAACGCCCTGTAGCAGGATTCTGTCAGCGGCTGGGTGTTATGGGTTGAGACGGTGCATGGCGTTGTGCAGGGAGAAACCTGCCAGGGGCTGTTCCTGGGCTGCGAGGCCCCGTCCCTGCACCAGTACCTTGAAGCGTTCACCCATCCCCTGGGGTAACAGCAACCGCATCACTGTTTGGCGAATCGTCTGCATCCTTTCGGCAGGTTGGCTGTTGGCCAACTGTTCCAGGCGTTGCAGGATACCCAGGCCCATCAGAAACCAGGCTTGTGTCGTATAACCGAGGGTCGTCAAGCCCTGTTCCTCCCCCGCCTGGGCCAGATCGCTGAATTGGACATGGCTGGTCAGATCCATTTCCCCTGGATGCAGCAGGGGATCATTCACCTGCTGATGTCGGTAAAAGCCGGTCAGGGTACCTTCGGGCAGGGCGCCGCTGTGATAATATTCGGAGCGGGTCAGGCCATAATCAATAGAGACAATGGCACCACGCCGCAGTATACGGGCTGCCTGGCTCATCCATTGCCGGGCAGCCGGGGCCACCTCTGTGCGCATGCCAACCGGCAGTGTAACGCCCAGACGGGTGAAATGGTCCGGGTGCAGTGGGGCTTGCACAGGCATGTGGCCCAAGGTCAAGTTCCGGCCGTCGCAGGCTACAGCCAACGCACGCAACCCTTCCGTGGTCATCTCCACCCAGTGTACCGGGAAGGCATCGAAGAACTCGTTACTAAAAATAACCCCCTCCACTCCATTGTGCAGGTCGTCCAGAGAGGTATACCAGTGGCAGCGCTCCAGGGGGCAGCCGGCATGGGTCAGACTTTCTCGCTGTCTGCTTTGAAAATCCGGGCTGATTTCCAGAATGGTGTAGGTGAGTGCAGCGGCAAAGTTGGGAAAGCGGTGTGCGGTGCGCCAGATGTCTACTGCCAAGTGACCATTGCCTGCGCCCGCTTCCACCAGTGCGAACTGTGAGGGTTCGCCCATGCGTTGCCAGATTTCGATCCATTGCAGGGTGAGCAATTCGCCAAACAGGGAGGTCATCTCTGGGGCGGTGACGAAATCGCCGCTGCGTCCCAAGCGGGCCCGTTGGCGCATGTAGTACCCCTGCTGCGGGTGATAGAGTACCAACTGCATGTATTGATGAAATGGCAACAGACCACCCGCCTCTTGGATGGCTTGTTGCAGCAAGGTATGGATCATCCCTGTCGTGTCCAGAACAAAACCAAAAATGATTGTGGGTCCAGGGGGGTCACCCCCCTGGCGGGTCCAGGGCGGAGCCCTGGGAATTTATCTTTTGATTTTAATCTTTTCGCTT
>PDZU01000045.1 GCA_002753095.1 Magnetococcales bacterium | reverse complement strand
CAGCACCCCCACCACAACGCCCAACCCGCCGATGGAGAAAGTGACGGTTTCTCCCGGCTTATAGGAAAACCCACCACTGCTGTCGGTCACCCCTTCGAAGCTGGCCGTGCGATAGCGAATGCCTTGTACGGCACTATCCAGAAAAACCCCTTGCGAGACACTGAGATTGGGCGCAGGCAAGGGCGGTAACTGCTGCGCCAACTGGGAAAGATCACTGACAAATTCATGCCTTTCCGCCTCGGTCATCCTTTCCAGATTGATGCCGAGGGTTCCCTTGACCATACCGCTGTTGAGGTTGCTGTCCTTGTAGCCGTCCAGAATATTCTGCACCAGGGCTGTCTCATGGGCATTGTTGGTCTGGATATGGGTATCCTGTTGCTGGTTTTGGCTCGGGGCCACCGTCGGCAACAGGGATTTCAGACGGTTCATGAACTCCTGGGAGGCGACAAAAGCTGGAGACGGCCCGCCATCCAGGGTGACCACCGTGGCCGTACCCGGTTCAAGCAGGGTTACCGTACCATTGCCGTTTTTGTCGGAAACGTCGATCACGCCTTCGTTGTGCAACAGATCGGTTTTGCCATCCTCGCCCACGTTGCCCTGAAATTTACTGCCCCGCACACCAATTTGCGCGGTCGGGGTTTTGATCAAGGTGTGACGACCGGAATGCTGCTGCGCCAATTTGCCACTGGCATAGGAGAAGGCGCCCTTCATGACCGTGGCGCCGAACTCACCCTGGCCTGCCGCCGGATTGAAGAGAAATTTATTGATCACCACCCTGGCGGCGGCACCGACCTGGAACTGGGTACCATCGACAAACTCCAGTTGCACCTGCCCGCCATCGGCGGTTTTGACCTCCTCGCCTTCAAAGACCGCATCGCCCACCTTGAGGTCA
This sequence comes from Magnetococcales bacterium, assembly GCA_002753095.1. Taxonomy (GTDB): domain Bacteria; phylum Pseudomonadota; class Magnetococcia; order Magnetococcales; family Magnetaquicoccaceae; genus Magnetaquicoccus. Next base: position 21,132 of record PDZU01000045.1, on the reverse strand, counting down.
CGGCTGGCACCGCCCTGGTTGCGCACGGTGGCCGCACCGGTGATGCCCTTAACCTTGCCAATCTCCGCACCACCCGAAGCGGCGGGGGCTGCCGCAGGCGTTGCACCGGGGGGGGCCGCCTCACCAGGGGTTGGTACTGGTCCTGCGACCATCAGGCCGCTTGCCTGCAGTGGCAGCAGCAACGAAACCGTCTCCGGCAATAGGAACGCCCCATTCGGTGCGGTCAGGATGGGAGGGGTATCCGCACCGAAGTAGCCGTGGATGACAAATCTTTCCCCATCCGGGGCAGTGATCAGCAGATGATCACCCTCCCTGGCAAACTCACCCTCCAGGAAGATGGAGGCCTGAGGCAACAACGCCTCCCCCTCCATCGGGAGCACGACCCCGTGTGCAGCGTGGGATGTGGTAACATCCTGATGGAGAGAGATTCCCTGCGTCAGATGCGGTGTAGACATATCAGTCACCATGGCTTCAAAAAATGTGGCATTGCGGGCACACAGACCCGGCCTAAAGCCCCCAACAGGACAATTTCCTCCTGCCAAGCGCTTCGAGATCAGCTCCTATTCCCTCTAAAACTCTTTCCTACCCGTTGCTGATTCTACCTGAATTTTATCAAAAATTCAACATTTTTTCCCCTGAATCCTCATTTTAGCCGCTGCCTGCATCCGGGGAAAATGGGCATTATCTGACCGAACGGTCAACTAATTATGGTTGACGAACGGCACACTCTCTGCTATAGATCACACTTACCATAATTGGAAACTTTCGATAACCCAGTGGGCGTCCGTTGTACCGCCTGCGCCATTTTTATCAAAGGGCAAATTTGATCATGACAGCCCACTCTCCGCAGCGTCGACGCTTTTTGTGGCAGTCTGTCCTGGCTGCCCTTGCTCTGGCCAATCAGGGCCGGGCCAGCGACTGGCAACAGGGTGTGCGCCGCCTGCAAGGGGAGTTGCTTGTGGATGGCGTGCCGACCAGTGCGGGTGCCCGCATCCAACCCGGTGCCACCCTGGCCACGGGGCCAGCAAGCCGCACCATTTTGGTCATGGGCCAGGACGCCTATCTGTTGGGCGCAGATACTCAGGTAACTTTTCACCCAGCAGAGCGCCCAGAACAGCCTCTGCACAGCCCCGGCTTGACCTTGCAGGCTGGTCGACTGCTCTCAGTGTTCGGTCGTGGGCAAAAAAATCTGCATCTTCCCAGCCTGAGCATTGGCATTCGCGGCACCGGCATTTACCTGCAATCCGAAGCGGGGCAAGATTATCTCTGCCTGTGCTATGGTCAAGCCGACCTGAGCCGACGCGATCAGACTGCTGAACAGGAGTTTCTCGACAGCGCTTACCATACGGCCCGCTTGTCACAGAGCGGACAACCGTTGCGGAACGGTCCACTGCTCAACCATAGCGATGAGGAGCTTTTCATGCTGGAGGCATTGACCGGACGGACCCCCAGTTTCACTGACAACCGCTACTAACCATCCACAGAACGGGAGTTGCCCCACCATGCCGTTACGCTGGAATCCCGACTTGACGCCAGAAGAAGTCACGGCAGAAACCCTGTTCCGGCAGCGGCGGCTATTCATGAAAGGCGCCCTGGCGACCACCGTTTCGACGCTACTCGCCAGCAGTGCCAACCATCTGCTGGCCGCCAGCCACGCCGCGCTGCCTCGGATACAAAAAGGGGTGGTGACGCTGGACGAAAACCAAACCCCTTTCAAGGATGTCAGCACCTACACCAATTTCTACGAACTGGGCAGCGGCAAAAGCACCCCTGCTGCCAACGCCGAGCGTTTGCCATTGGATACGTGGCAGATCAGTGTGGAGGGGGCTTTTCAGCAGACCGGCCCTTTCACGCTGCAACAGTTATTGCAGGGTCACCCTTTACAGGAGCGGATTTATCGTTTTCGGTGTGTGGAGGGGTGGTCCATGGTGATTCCGTGGATTGGCTTTCCGCTCCGGGATCTCTTGAGTCGCCTGCAACCGACCCAGGCGGCCCGATACATTGTTTTTGAGACGCTTTATGACCCTGCCCATCTGCCGGGACAAACCGAAAAGACGCTGCCCTGGCCCTACCGGGAGGGGTTGCGGCTGGATGAGGCGATGCACCCGCTCACCATTTTGGCCGTGGGCATGTATGACCGTCACCTACCGCCGCAGAATGGCGCCCCTTTGCGCTTGGTGGTACCCTGGAAATACGGTTTCAAGAGCATCAAGTCCATCGTGCGCATCCGTGCCAGTTACGAGCAACCGCAAACGACCTGGAACCAGATGGCACCCAACGAATATGGTTTCTATGCCAATGTCAACCCGGAGGTGAGCCATCCGCGTTGGCCGCAAAACAAGGAGCGGCGGATTGGCGAGTTGTTACGCCGTCCGACCCTGCCGTTCAACGGCTATGCCGAGCAGGTAGCACATTTATACAAAGACATGGATTTGCAAAAATTTTTCTAAAAGAGCGGGTTTTCATGCCTGTATTCGTCTGTTTTCTGCTCGGACTAACACCACTGCTCTGGCTGCTGCTGTACAGTTGGCAGGGGATGCTGGGGGCCAATCCTGTGGAGCTCTGGCTACGCCTGAGCGGGGATTGGGGGTTATGGTGCTTGTTGTTGACTTTGGCTTTGTCCCCGCTGAGTCGATGGCGTATGCTGCAAGGAGTATTGCGCTGGCGGCGCATGGTGGGTCTGTTCAGCTTTTTTTATGCGCTGCTGCATCTGACCGTCTATCTGGTGTTGGAACGCGCGCTCTCCTGGGAAGATATTGCCCAAGATATCGGCAAACGGCCCTATATTACGGTTGGTATCCTGGCATTTGTGCTCCTCCTGCCGCTCGCGCTCACCTCTCCCCGCAGGATCATGCTGCGACTGGGCAGTACCCGGATTGGTTGGCACAGGCTGGTTTATCCTGCCGCCCTGTTGGTAATCCTGCATTTTTTCCTGCAAACCCGCGCCGATTGGCATGTTCCGCTGTTGCATGCGGTTGTGTTGGCTGTTTTACTTGCTTGGCGTCTTGTCAGGTAGGTACCAACACTTTCCTCTTGACTTGTCGCACCCTCTCTGCGCAGAATGAGGGCATGAACACACTCCTCTCCCTACTCAGCCTACGACTTTCTGGTGCCCCAAGTGGTACCCACGGTCGGTTGCGCTCGGTGGAGATGCCAGGATAATTTCCTGCCCCTGAACGTCAAAATTCCAGCCATGGGTCACCTTGATCCATGGCTTTTTTTTTGCCTCATTCACCCACACCCTGGAGCCCATTCATGCTCAACCCCTCCTCCCTGTTTCGACTGCCTTTCGGCCACCCTTGCATGGCGTGGTGGCGCGTCGGTGGCCGTTCTGAATCCACTTTTTGCCCTGTGATTATCCATTCTGCAAGGAGTCGTTGGCGATGTTGAATACCCAGCAGCACAAGTACCACCCTGTCCCCGTTATCCCCATGCCGCAACGGCGCTGGCCAGATCAAATTCTCCAGCACGCCCCTGCCTGGTGCAGCATTGATCTGCGTGATGGCAACCAAGCCCTGGCCACACCGATGAGTCCAGAGCGTAAACAACGCTTTTTCGAACAGTTGCTCCACCTGGGATTCCGCGAAATCGAGGCCGGTTTCCCTGCCGCCTCCGTGGACGATTTCGCCTTCTTGCGCCAGTTGGTTGCCCAGGCGCACCAGGATGTCGCCATCCAGGTTTTGACCTCCGCCCGCCCAGAACATATTGCGCGCACCTTTGCCGCCTTGGAGGGTATGCCACAAGCCATTGTCCATTTTTATCTCTCCACCTCCCCGTTACAGCGCCGCCTGGTTTTCGGGGTGGAAACACACACCTTGATCGATCGGGCCGTTCGAGCCGCAGAACAGATTCGCCAACTCTCCGAAAAGCATCCTGATACCCGCTGGCGTTGGCAATTTTCGCCAGAGAGCTTTTCGGCCACCGAACCAGAGGTGGCCCTGGCCATCTGTGAGGCCGTTGCCGCTGTCTGGGAACCTACCCCAGACCATAAAATCATCCTCAATCTGCCCGCCACCGTCGAATTGGCCTCCCCCAACCGCTACGCCGATCAGATCGAATGGTTTGCCCACCATTTTTCCCGTCGCGCAGCGGTCATTTTGTCGATTCACCCCCACAATGATCGCGGTTGTGCCGTAGCCGCCGCCGAGTTGGCCTTGTTGGCTGGAGCGGAACGGGTGGAAGGTGCCTTGTTCGGCAATGGCGAACGGACCGGCAACCTGGATCTGGTCACCTTGGCCATGAATCTCTACAGCCAAGGCATCCCAACCGGCCTGGATTTTTCCCGCATGGATGAGGTGGTGGCTTGCTATGAAACCTGCACCGGCATGACCGTCCCTCCCCGCCAACCGTATGCCGGTGAACTGGTCTTTACCGCCTTTTCCGGTTCGCACCAGGATGCCATTCGCAAGGGGTTGAACGCCTGGAAAGAGGATCAACCCTGGGAAGTCCCCTATCTGCCCATTGACCCACGGGACGTCGGTGCGGATCTGAGTGGCGTCATTCGGGTCAACAGCCAATCCGGCAAGGCCGGGGCTGCACATTTGCTGGAATCGGAAAAAGGGATCCGCCTGCCCAAAAACCTGGAACGGGAGTTTGGACAGATGGTGCAAATCGCCACAGAACAACGGGGCCAGGAGTTGAGCCAAAGTGAAATCGGGGCCGTCTTTACTGCCGGTTTTTGTCAACCATCCAGTCAGGTACGCTTGCAAAGCTACCGCTTGACACAAGAAAATCAATGCACGCTTGCGCTGCAGGTCGGCGTGGGCGAACGCTCTGGATGGCTGTACGGTTCAGGCAATGGTCCCATTGATGCCGCCTGTCATGCCTTGCCTGGACCGTGGCGAATCGAATTTTATCAGGAACAGGCCCTGACAACCGGCAGTCAGGCGCAAGCCATCGCCTTTATTACCCTGATGGGTGAAAACGGCTGCCATGGTCTCTCAGGTGTTGGCATCCATCATGATATTGTCACCGCATCCCTGCAGGCTCTGCTGGCTGCCATCAACCGACAATTACAACGCTATCCGCACATTGAACAACAACAACTCCAGCAGGCTTGGCATCTGTCCACCTCCCAGTAGCATGGGACAGCGCGGCGGCTATCTCAGAAATATTCCTGAGATAGCCGCTTTGGCTTGCCAAGAACAAGGGAGTGCAGTAGTGTGTCCACAGGCAGGTAAGCTGAATTGAACGATCAAAGGAGCACCATGACTATTCAAGATGTCAAGCAACAGCGTCGCTACCAGCGTGAACAGGTTCTGGAAGAGGGAACGCTGAGTATCAACCGCAGAACCCTGACCGTGGATGTGCTGGATGTTGCCCTGCATCCCGAACAAAACAGCGTCCATGGTTTCGGTCTGATCTGTCCCACCACACTCATGGCGAAAAAAAAATGCACGCTGCAGCTGTCAACCGGGCGTTATTCTGGACGCTATGAATGCGAAACCGTCTATTGCCAGGAGACAGGCTTTGGCATGCGGGTGGGTCTGACAGTACTGGAGAAGGTGGAGTAGATCGACTGCGGAAAGCGGGGGGAGAAATCTTTCGAGGGAGATCTTTCGGGGGAAATCTCTAGAAATCGCTTATAGCACGCGATGTTAAAAGTCGGGCATCCGCCCTCCCAAAGCGTGCCCCTGCGGGGCACAAATCTGTGCGGCGTGCGCAAATGCTGCGCATTTGCTTATCTTAAACGCCGCACATTACAAGCAGGGCTTAAGCCCTGCACCCGCCAGGGGCGATGATCGCCCCTGGACCCCGCAGAAATTGATGCCTTACAACCGGTCAGGAACCTTTACCCTCGCCCGAAGACAAAGCAACCACCTGATCAAAGGTATCCGATAACGTCGGACGAAATTGCTGATAGTATAACCCAACCGCCGGATTATCCAAATCCTGCGCCTGGGTCATCGCCTCCATGAGATTGCTGGTATCATGCTTGGGCGGCAATCGGCGTACCTTCATGGAAAGATTGGTGTAGGTTTTACTGGTTTTGTCAAACGTCACACAGGGACTGAGAATATGCAGGTAGGAAAAGCCCCGGTGCGCAATCGCCTGGGTAATCATCTCGCGCAGATGATCCGGTTGCCCCGCATAAGACTGACCCACCCAACTGGCCCCATACGACAACAACATCATCAACGGATTGAGAGGACGCTCCGGATTTTCAAACGGCGTGGTGGAAGTACGCAACCCAATGGCCGACAAGGGCGACGCTTGACCTTTGGTCAAACCATAGATGCCGTTGTCGAACAATAGATAGGTAATATCCACGTTGCGCTTGGCAGCATGGGCGATATGGCCACCACCAATGGCAAAACCATCGCCATCCCCACCAACACCAATCACGGTCAGCTTGTCATTGGCCGTTTTGATACCGGTCGCCACCGGCAAAACACGACCATGCAGCGTGTGGAAACCAAACAGATTGACAAAAAAAGGAAAACGAGAAGAACAGCCGATGCCCGATACCACAACCGACTGATCCGCCGCAATGCCCATGGTATTACACGCATGGGTCAAACCTTCCACGATGGCAAAATAACCGCAGCCCGGACACCAAGTGGGCAGAGAACGGGAACGATATTCCAAACGCCCGCTCTCACGCACCTCCTGCAGCTTTTCATCGACAAAAACGGGTTTTTCCATCAACGACATGAGAGATACTCCCAACGTAAAGGTCAAGAGGTACAGGCATGCTGCCTGTTACACAGCTCCAGCCAAGCGGCGGATTTCGCCCAGAATCAACTCCACAGGCATCGGCGAACCCGGCACCCGGCTCAACCGCACCACAGGACGGGCCAACAAACCCTGCAGCAGTTGGGCAAACTGTCCTTCATAGTTGACTTCAGGCACCAACACATGATCGCAATCATCCATGAATTGTGTCACCGCATCGATGGGGAATGGCGACAACATCACCACCTTCATGGCAGCACAGGAGATTCCTTCGGCATGGGCCATGAACATGGCCTCCAAACACTCACCAAAGGTGGAACCCCAAGCCAAAATACCCACCTTGACCCGACCACTGTGCCCAATACGCTTGGTGACGGTAAAATCAGGATGCTGCAACGCCCCCTGCAGTTTGGAATGGCGCTTGTGGCTCATGGCGGTATGGTTTTCGTCCGAATCGTTGGGACGACCCAAAGTATTATGCTCCAGACCAGTCACCACGTGCATGCACCCGGCATCTCCCGGCACCGCCCGCGGACTAACCCCATCCTCAGTCATGGCAAAACGATGATACTGCTCCCCAGCCTCCAGACGACGCAACGGCTTGTTGGCGTTGAGGTTAAAAGGGGGACCGGACGCAACCAACGTGACCGTTTCATAACGGTTGGAAAGGTAGAGATCCAAGAGCACGATGACCGGGGTCTGGTACTTTTCCGCCATCTCAAACGCCTTGCCAGCACAGCGATAACACCCTTCCACGTTGGTCGGGGCAATGACAATGCGCTGCGAATCCCCAGGCGAACCATACAAGGCAGCATTCAGATCCGACTGTTCGGTTTTGGTCGGCATACCCGTAGAGGGCCCACCACGCTGCGAGACGAACACCACACAGGGTATTTCTGCCATCGTCGCCAAACCCAGCATTTCCGCCATCAGAGCCAAACCAGGACCGGAGGTGGCTGTTGCCGCCCGCGATCCGGTGTACCCGGCCCCAATTGTCGCGGCAATGGCGGAAATTTCATCCTCCGTTTGCAACAGGCGCCGTCCGCGTTTCGGCATGGCGGTCGCCAGACGCTCCATGATGGTGGTAGCCGGGGTAATCGGATAACCAAAAAAGGTATTCAATTCCGCATCCATACACCCCTGCACCACAGCCGCATTGCCGCTTAGCATCACCACCTTGCCCGCCGCAGGAACGCTTTCCATGGGCACACAAAACACATTATCCAACTTGAAGGTGTTCTGCCCCGCCTCATAGCCGGACTGAAAGCCAGCCAGATTGCGGGAAACCACCCCCGCCCCCTGCTTGGCAAATTTTTTCTCGATGATCTTTTGGAAAGGCACCGGGGAAAAGCCCAACAGCCCGGCAATCACCCCCAACACGACCAGATTGCGGGAACGGGCCCCACCGGTCGCTTTTTCTGCCAGTTCGCGCAGCGGGATTCCGTAGGGAATCTGCCCAGGCAGGATGTGGCCGCTCATGTGACTGCCTTCGGGGCAATGCGCAACCGGTTTGGACTCATACACAATGGCCCCATCGGTACGCACCTCCCCGGCATGGGGAATGGCGTGGCTGTCATCCAGCGAAACCAACAGGTCCGACTGTCGTTTCAAGGCGTAGGTTTGTTCCTTGGTGATCCGCACACGGGAAATACATTTGCCGAAGCCACGAATTTCCGGTGGATAAACATCAAAGCAGATCACCCGGTAACCCATGGCGGCAACCGCATTGCGGAGAATATCGCCCGCAGCAATGGTGCCGTCACCGGCAGAGCCGCACAAGGCAATTTGAATATCAGTGGTATTCATGACCATGCTCCCATCGGGAATCACCGGGTTGGAGTGGCTGACTGCCACAGGCTCAATCGTAGGCCCAGAAGGGCGAATCGATGTGTCCTTGCTCGTTCTGGAAGAGCGCCTCGTCTTGGGTTGTGGAGAAGTGTTCATTGCCACCCGTCATATTGAGAGCTGCCACCGCGCCCATGGCGCGAACATTACGATGACCATAATAAAAACGGTACACGTTATCTTTTTCCGACCAGATTTGGCACACATCGCCCGCCGCGTAGATGTGCGGGTCGCTGGTGCGCAGATTGGTACCGACCAGCAAGCCGCGTTCAATATCCGTCCCGGACTTCATCATGAATTCCACCAGAGGCGACAATCCATAAAAGGACATGACAATATCCCCATAGATATCCCCGCCCTGGCGAAAACGAACACGCCGTTCCGGCAATCCAGCAGCCCCTTTTTCGATTGCCACCACACCACCCATGGCATCACCATCCACCACTTCCAGACCCATTTTTTGCAGAATGGCGAGAAACTTGCTGCGTTCCTCACCCACTGGCTGATGGGGCCAGAAGGTGTTTTCATGGGTGACCAGGATCACGCGATAGCTTAAGTCCAACAAGGTACGCGCCAGATCCAGACCAATCATGTCACCACCCAGCATGACCACCGAACCATTCTCCGGCAGCGCTTTGCGCACAGCCAAGGCATGTTCATAGGTACCAAAGGGGTGAATCAGATGACGGCACTCGACCAACTCTTCCGGCAGGTAAGGCCGCCCACCGGTGGCCACCAACAGGGTATCGTAGGAGATGGCCTCGTTGTGGGCCAACATCACCTGCCGCTTGCGGGAGTCGACAGCAGTTACCCAACAGTCACGCAACACCCGGATACGATGCTTTTCGTAGTGCCCTGGGGGATAGGCCAGCAGGGCACGCCAATCCTGATGCGCGCGAAAAAGCTGTGGCAACAGGTAGCGGTTATAGAATAGCATGCGACTGTTGGTAATAATGGTGATCAGGCCATCTGGATCGCGTTCCCGCAATCCTTCCGCCGCCTGGTTGCCTGCCACCCCATTGCCGATGATCACATAACGGTGGGGAGACGAGGCAGAAGAAGAGACTTGAGCAACCATGGCGTCACCCCTCCACCGTAACAAGTTTATTACGCGTAATGGAGATGCAGGCTACCGGGCATACCTTGAAGCAGGCACCGCAGCGAATGCACTCATTGTTATCGATCCAGATGGCGGCCACACGATTCCACTCTTTGGTCTCCTGCAGGCTGCCATAGCTACCATCCTCCTGGATGGCCACGTCCTGAACCAGTTTGATACAGTTGCGCGGAGCCACTTCGATACAGGCCCGGCAATAGATGCAGCGATCCACGTTGATTTGGTAACGCAGGTCACATAGATAGCAACGTTTTGCCTCTTCTGCCGCCAGATCACGGTTGAAACCGCACTCCACTTCGCGCGGCAGAGGCCGTTCCGCCAACGGCACGGTTGGCATATGCTGCCGAGGGATAAAATCAAAAGAGCGCTCTCGCAACGGTCCTGCCACTGGCTCCATCTGTACAGCCAAATGGCGCTTCCGCCCCACCAGCCAAGTGTCCAGTTTGTCGGCAATGCGACGACCATGACCAATGGCCTCAATGGCCGTAGAGGCCCCACGCACGAAATCCCCAGCGGCAAACAGACCCGGAACCGAGGTCATGCCATTTTCCGCCACCCGCACAGTACCCGAACGCCCCACTTCCACACGCACATCCAGGAAATCGTTGACGGTGCGTTGCCCGATGGCAATGATCAAGGTATCACAGGGCTCGACGAACTCGGAACCTTCGATGGCCAAGGCCAGACGGCGCCCACCTTCGCGCCACCCACCCAGGCGGTTCTGCACATACTCCACACCGGTCAGCCTCCCGTTGGCATCCAACTGCAGGCCCACCGGAGTCCGCAAGCCCTTGATGCGGATTCCTTCCCGCTTGGTCTCAAAAAGTTCCTCTTTGGTAACCGGGATATACTCTTCGCTGGTACGCAGATGGATGGTGACTTCCATGCCGCCCAGACGACGGGCAACACGGGCACAGTCCAGGGCGGTAAAACCGGCCCCCACCACCGCCACACGACGACCAACCCGCTTGTTTTGCCCGCGATGCAGTTCGGTCAAAAAGTTCAGACCATATTCCACATCCTGGCTGACCTGGGAGACATCCTGATTTTCCGCAACGCCCTTGAGCGGCAATTGCACCGGGGCCATGCAACCGGTACTCAACAGCACGGCATCAAAATCGGCCAACAGGGTGGAGACACGCACTGCCCCTTTGCCAACCCCCACTGGACTGCCAGTACGCAGCTGCACGCCGACTCTCAAGGCATTGTGCAGTTCAATTTCCAGAACATCACGCGGCAAACGAAACTCAGGAATGCCATAGCGCAACATGCCACCGGGCAGCTCCTCTTTCTCGAAGATGACCACGTCATGGCCCAACAAGGCCAGATCATGGGCAGCCGCCACCCCAGCCGGTCCGGCGCCAACCACCGCCACCCGTTTGCCGGTAGGCGCAAAAAGCCGCTCGGTAATGCGATGACCGGCATCCTTCATATCGGCTGCCGACCGTTTCAGGTGGCAGATACTGACCGGCTCGCCGTTGCCCGGCCAACCATGGCGGCAGGCATCTTCACAGGGGCGCGCACAAACACGGCCTAAAACGCCCGGCAGGACATTGGCCTCCCGGTTAATCTCATACGCCTGACCGTGACGACCTTCCGCAATGCTGCGAATGTACGCAGGCACATTGGTTCCCGCCGGGCAGGCATTTTGGCAGGGAACATTTTGCCGAACCCAGCCAATGTCGCGCGAGTCTTCCGAACAGTGGGTGCAGGCTCCCGGATCGTTCATTTGGGCTGCACCGCTGCCGGAAGTGGAAAGAGAGTCGAGCATGTTCACCACCTCGATTAAGAATACCCCACCCGCATCACAGCGGGTAGCAAAAATACCCCATACAGCGCCCATGGCAAATGCACAGACATATTGGCATCACGCATCAAAAGATACAAGAAAAATCTTGCTGCACTGCAAAAATAAATGTGTACAACGCCAGTGGATTATGTTTACTATCCATAAATAATGGCTTGTGCAGGGAATTTGCGATAGATTTCACATCGGTGGATATAAATATAAGCAAAACATAATATAATAATTTGGTTATATTGTTAATTTGATGGCACAACTTCACCCGCACTGAAATATCCCATTCAGGAGTCTGATCACCATGATGAAAACACTTTCTTGGTTCGATCCCATCCGTTGGCCTTTATTGCAGCGATTTACCGCCAAAGGGCCTGAGTTTGAGCTGTCGCGGTTATCCTTGTCCAAATTTTTGCACCACTCCGGGGGGCCGGCTTTTTTGTTCCACCTGCACAACCGCTGGCGCACGTGGCTGCGCACTCTGCTGCTCTTGGCCGGCATTATGTTCTGTGCTGTTGGCTCCTATCCGTTCCATCAAGCCATCCAAAGCCAAAACTGGCAGGTTGTCGATGGCAAGATCAGCCACTCAGGATTTGTAGCGGCACAGCAAAAGCAATCTGATTCCTGGCAGTTATTCTATTACACGGCTGTCGAGTATGAATATTCGGTCGAACGTCAACGCCATACAGGCCATCACGTCGAGTTTGGACTGGCGGATCAATCCTTTTTCTTCAAAGAATTTGCCGATCGCATTCTGCAGCGCTATCCGGTTGGCAAGCCGGTGCGCGTATATGTCAACCCACAACAGGCTGGCGAGGCCGTTTTGGAACGTACTCCATCCATGGGAGGCGGCTTTCTACTGGTTCTGTTAGGTGGATTTTGCCTGCTGTGCCGCCCTTTACTGGTCAACCACGCAGCACTATCCACATCTCAATCAATGAGCCACACAACTCGATAAGAAAATGGATTGCCGTATTCGCGCAATAATGTTAGATTTGCAGGTTTAAAAAGCTCTTCAACGGCATTTTTAGCCTGTCACGCTGTGTTGTTGGGCTTCCTCCCCACTCTCTACCGGAGCGCGTGCGGTCCTCTCATGTTCATTCACCATAAACTCGGCTTGGGGTTTGGTGCTATCGTCGGACTGACACTCCTGTTGACCTCCCTGTCTTGGCAAAACACGCAAATTCAAGTAAAACTTGAAAGATCACGGGATACTGTTGCGCAAATGCAGGAGCAACTGTTAGAGGCACGCCGCCACGAAAAAAATTTCCTTCTGCGCCGGGAAAGCATTTGGTTGCAACAGACCCAGAGCGCCCTGGATCAGTTGGAAAGAATGGTCCAGGAGATGGAGGAGAAGGCATTTTTCAATGAAAGGCCCTATTGGCAGCGTGTACATGAGCAACTAAAAATCTATCGAGGCCATTTGCTGAGACTTTTGGCCACACCGGAACTGGGCTACGCGGAGCAGTATGCCATTGTGGAATCTGACTTGGTTCCGCCTGCGCGGGAGTTGCATGCGCTTTTCAAGACGCGTTGGAGTAGCCTAAGTCAAAGCCATCGGGATCATCTTGCGCGCAGCGAACAGACCCAATCTGTTCTGGTTACTTTGGCCATTGCGATTTCGGCGTTATTGGTCTGGATCATCACCCGCTCCATCTTGGTCTCGTTGAAAATGGGCATGCAGTTTGCCCGGGAGATCGCCTCTGGCAACCTGCGGGCACGCATTAACCATATTCCCCGTGATGAAGTGGGTGCCCTGTTGCGGGCCATGCAACAGATGGGCACAGATCTGCAACGGATGGAAGAGCGGGATTTGCGCGCCCAGGCGGCTCGGCTGGCTTTGAACGCCCTGTTGGAGAGTTCCCTTGAGCCCCTCTCCCTGCAACGACAGATGGAGGTGGCGCTGCACATCATCATGACCGTGCCCTACTTGCGCTTAAAAAACAAGGGAGCCATCTTTTTGATCGACCCGGAGGAGGGTCAGCTTCATTTGATTGCCTCGACGGGCTTGGCGCCTGCGGTTTTGAACGGTTGCGCCAAGATCCCTTTGGGCCACTGCCTGTGTGGGAAAACGGCTGCTGAGGGTAAGCTAACCTATGCCACGGATCAAGATCCTGCCCATTCTGTGCGTTATGCAGGCATGCAGCCGCATGGTCACTACTGCATACCGATTATTTCGCGGGGGGTGGTCTTGGGGGTCATGACCCTTTATCTGCCTGCCGGTCATGAGGAGAATCCAGAAGAGGTCGCCTTTCTGACCAGCATTGGCAATACACTGGCCGGGGTGTTGGAACGCAAACGCATGGAGGAGCGTCTGCAGCATTTGGCCCATCACGACCTGCTGACATCCTTGCCAAACCGGGTCTTGTTTGCCGAGCATTTGTCGCGTTCCTTGATCCTGGCAACGCGCAGCAAAGAGCGCATGGCGGTCATGCTCATTGATCTGGACCATTTCAAGCAGGTCAATGACACGTTGGGTCATGCAGCGGGTGACCGGGTGTTGGTCATTTCCACTCAGCGTATTCGAGATTGTCTGCGCGCCTCTGATCTGGTCGCCAGAATGGGGGGCGATGAGTTTGCCGTCATCCTTTCTGACATGCCCAACCTGGAAGCAGCCGAACGGGTGGCTGGCAAGATTGTGCAGCAGGTTTCGCAATCCATCGCCTGGGAGGGGCATAGCGTGCATGTAGGCGCTTCCATCGGTATTGCCTTTTTCCCGGAGCATGGCAGCGAGGCCGACAGCCTGCTCAGCAGTGCCGACATGGCCATGTATCGCATCAAAAAACGGGGTCGCAACGGCTTCTGCATCCACGACCCGGATTGGCGCGAAGATCAGGCGCCGTGATCTCCTCTGGAGCATACCAGAAAAAGGGAACCCTTACGCACTCAACGGCATACGGTAGACGGCGGGGGCTGCCTGCACGACTGGCACCTGGAGACCTTGCAGATTTTCTGTCGGTCCCAGGAACAGATACCCCCCAGGGGAGAGGTTGCGGCAAAAATTATTGACCAATTTTTGCTGGGTGGGTCGGTTGAAGTGAGTCAAACGATTGCGACAAAAAATGATGTCCATCCGCTCGCGCAGAGCAAAATCACTCTCCAGAATATTCAAGCGGCGAAACTTGACCATCTCCCGCAACTCTGGCACTACCCGCACCAGCTGACGGTTGGGATCCTTGCTCTTGAGAAGATATTTTCTTTTCATATCCAGTGAGATGGGTGCAACCTTTTCCATGCTGTAGATGGCCTCATTGGCTTGGGCCAACACCCGGTCGGAAATATCGGTACCGAGTACTTTGGCGCGCAGAGGAATCCCCGGATAGTGATCCGCGAACTCCTGCAACACCATGGCCAAGGTATACGCCTCTTCCCCGGTGGCACACCCGGCACTCCAGATCATAAACTCACGGGAGATACCCGCCCCCGTGACCTTGATCAACTCCGGCAGGGCTGTCTGCACCAAATATTCGAAATGATCGGCCTGGTGAAAAAATTCGGTCTCTGTGCTGGTTGCCAGATCGACAAATTGCACCAGTTCCTCTGTTGGGTGGCCACTACCCAGCAACCAATCGACATACTCTTTGAACGAATGGCGACCGTGGGCATGCAAGCGCTCTTGAATCATCTCTGCCAACAGCGTTCTCTTGGCAGGCGGCAGCTTGACGCCGCACTGCAAGTGGACAAACTCACTCAAGCGCTTGAAATCGGCATCCGAAATCCCAGAGGGATGTTCCTGATTTTTCTTGGCACGCACGTGCTTTGCCTCCCCATGCAGACTGCGCAGCCCAACGTTCTGCCAGGGAATATCCCTGTAAATGGCTGACTGTCATCCGTGACAGGACTATCCCAACACCTTTTTGATGACACCGATCAACTGCTCCGGTTTGAACGGCTTGACAATCCAACCGGTTGCCCCGGCATCTTTACCTTCCTGTTTGCGTTCGGCTTGCGATTCCGTCGTCAGCATGACAATCGGGGTAAATTTAAAAGCGGGCAACTTGCGCAACTCCCGAATCAAGGTAATGCCATCCATATTGGGCATATTCAAATCGGTAATTACCATATCGATGGTCGCACCACTGACTTTGGCCAGGGCATCCTTGCCATCCACGGCTTCCACCACTTGATAACCTTCCCCTTTCAGAGTCAAACCAACCATTTGTCTGACGCTGGAGGAGTCATCTACGGTCATGATTGTCTTGGCCATTACTCTCCACGCTCCTGTATACAAAAGTCCGCCATTGTTGCGAGCACGCGCAGGCGGGATCTGATCGATAGCTCCGACATTCCAAATGGTTGAACCAACCCGCCCCACCTAACAAAAGAACAATACTGTGCGGTTAGCGGGTCTCAACCAAAACTTCATTATAGAAAGCCCTACCAAGAAAGCAAGCCAAATCGACCTATTGATTCAGATTGGTGACATTTCTCTCCCTTTTCGTCGTGCTCCATGGGAGCAAAAACAATCTCTTACTCACTCCGGGGCTGACGCAGAAGCACAGCGACCGTGCGAGTGGTACTGATCGTAGCAACTGAGTTGTTGCAGGGATCGATAGGCCGCTTCGCCATACTGTTGACCACTGCACGCGGCAAAAAACATCCCAGACAAAAGCAAAGCACACAAAAAAATCAATTTGCGAACGGGGTAGGACATAGGTGGCTGACTTTCTGGGCAAACAAAGGGACGACGAGCCATTGTAGCCGACTTTCACCCACAAAAAAATTGAATTCTTACCTTCCGCTTGGCTGTGGACAAGCCTTCTCCGGCACGATAACCTCCCATAAATCTTGTTGACTGACTCTCTGCCAGTACGTTATATACATGAAGGTGATAACCATGAATGACAGGCAAAGGCGTTCGCCCATGGCCGGAGGACGCAAAATTGATCGCTTGCAACTTCTGGAACACATTGATGCTCTGGGCTCGATCAATGCTGCTGCCAAGGCGCTGGGGGTAACCTACAAAGCAGCCTGGGAGGCCATGGAAGCCATCAACAATCTGTCGGAACATCCTCTGCTGGAACGGAGCACCGGCGGAAAAGGGGGAGGTGGCACCCGCCTGACTGCCCACGGTCGTCAGGCGGTTACCCTCTTCCGTGACCTTGAGGGCGAATTTCAAGCCTTTCTCAGAGCCATGGGGGGCGAACCTGACGGGCTGGCCACCTATTATCAAGCACATCAACTCATGCGGAGATGGCAGATGAAAACCAGTGCAAGAAATCAATTTTTGGGACGTATTCAAAGGGTGACCAAAGGAGCGGTCAATGCGGAAGTCATCCTGGATATAGGCGGAGGCGACACGCTGGCCGCCATCATCACCAATACCAGTGTGGAACATCTGGGTTTGGCAGAGAACATGGAGGCTTTTGCCCTGGTCAAAGCCCCCTGGGTCATCATCACCACAGACGAATCCTTGCGCACCAGTGCCCGCAACCGCCTGTGCGGTGTGGTCTCGCATTGCACCGAGGGCGCGGTCAACGGTGAAGTGGTCGTCGACCTGCCGGGCGGCAAATCGGTCGCTGCCATTGTAACCAACGACAGTATCCGTTCATTGGGGCTGAAGGTGGGGGTACGCGCATGCGCCCTGATCAAAGCCTCCCATATCATTTTGGCTGTCAGCGCCTGAACAGGAGCCACATTATGCGCATTTTCTTGTTTTTCACCCTGCTGTTCTGCGCGGGCCCAGCCTGGGCTGACGTGGTACGTCTGGCTGTTGCGGCCAATTTTACCGCTCCCGTCAAGATGATTGCTGCCGAATTTGCAAAAGAGAGCGGCCATCAAGCCGAACTCTCTTTTGGTGCCACGGGCAAATTTTACGCCCAGATCAAGAATGGCGCCCCTTTTGATGTTCTTCTGGCTGCCGATGCCGCCACCCCCAGCAAGTTGGTGCAAGAGGGGTTGGCCGTGCCGGGCAGCCCTTTTACCTATGCCATTGGCAAGTTGGTCCTGTGGTCGGCCAAACCCGGCTTTGTTGACCCGGAGGGTGCAATCTTGCAATCCGGTTCGTTTGCCCATCTTGCCATCGCCGACCCAAAATTGGCCCCCTATGGCGCGGCTGCCATGGAAACCTTGACTGCTCTCGGCCTGCGGGAAGCGGTACAAGACAAGCTTGTCCAGGGCGAAAACATTGCACAAACGCATCAATTTGTCGCCACTGGCAACGCGGAATTGGGCTTTATCGCCCTTTCCCAGGTCATGAAGTCTGGCACAATCAGCGAGGGTTCCGCCTGGATTGTGCCTGCCGAACAGTACCAACCGATTCGCCAGGATGCCGTTATCCTGAACAATGGCCGCGAAAATGCCGCTGCTGCCGCCTGGATGGCCTACCTGAAGAGCGCCAGGGCGCAAGCGGTGATTCGCTCATTTGGCTATGATTTTTAAACCATGATGCTGGACGCAGGCGACTTTGCCGCCATTCGGCTGACATTGGCTCTGGCCACAGTCACCACGCTGCTGCTGCTCTTGTTGGGCACGCCGCTGGCGTGGTGGCTCGCCCACAGCCGTTCCCGTTTAAAAAGCGTGATCGGTGCAATCGTGGCGCTGCCCTTGGTGCTCCCGCCCACCGTGTTGGGATTTTATCTGTTGTTGGCCATGGGGCCACACGGCCCCATCGGTCGCCTGACCGCATTTCTGGGGCTGGGCCTACTCCCCTTCACCTTCCCTGGCTTGGTGTTTGCCTCCTGCCTATACTCTCTGCCCTTTGTCGTGCAACCCATTCAGAATGCCTTTGAACTGATGGGCAACCGCCCGATGGAGGCGGCAGCCACCTTGCGCGCCTCCCCCCTGGACGCCTTCATCTCTGTGGCCCTGCCCCTGGCGCGCAGTGGTTTTCTCACAGCCGCCGTACTGGGCTTTGCCCACACGATCGGTGAATTTGGTGTCATTTTGATGATTGGTGGCAACATCCCCCAAGTGACCCGCGTGGTATCGGTACAAATTTACTCCCATGTGGAAGCAATGGAGTACGCGCAAGCCCATGAATTGGCGGGGGGTATGGTCATTTTTTCCTTTATTGTCCTACTGGCATTGCAGCGTTTCCGGCCAAATTGGCGCAGCTAGACGGAGACTATTTTTTGTAAAACACCTCAACAAAAAACGGTCCATTGTCGGTTTTAAAATAGCATTTGGTGCTCTCCAGGACTTTCGTATAGGAGACGTTGTGGTCGGCACCAGTGACAACCTTTGGCGGCGTCAAATAGATGGCATCATTAATTTTCTCTTTGACCGCACCCGCAATGATATTGGTCAACTCGCCCAGGGCATCCTTGGCAATGTCGTTGAGTTGATCGATCATTTCACCGGAGAAGGCGGAAGCCAAACCCACCGCCGTATGAAATGGTGCGGACAAATGCACCCCACCCAACAATTTACCAGAAAATCCCACCACCGCCGTAATATCGGCCTGCGGTGGCTTGTAGGGTTGATCTTCCGGCTTGACCACTGCCGGGCCGGCCTGAATACCCACATCAGCGGTAAAAAAGGCAATCACCGTGCCACTGACCGCATCCCTGATCACCGCCGCCAAATCCACTGTTCGCATCATACTCATTTGTACCACCTCCTCTTCTCGACCACACATTGCGCCCACGACGCCCATCTGATTGCTGCCCACAAACCAGAGAAGGTACAGTGATCAGACTGAATACATTCTGCAGAATATGCTGATATTGCGCTATGCCAACACACCGCATCACACTGCATGAGTGGTACGACTATACCTTTTTGCACATTTTTCTGCAACGGCAAATTAAGGCTGTTCTATGCACTGGCCGATGCGCAAAAAAAGAGACTGAACAGCAATTATGATACACTCCAACTTTGTTAAGATTTGCAAATATCTGGGTAGCAGTGGCCTGCGTTTCGAGAAAAAGATCTTCTTTGACATCCAGTTAATATGCGATAAAATGATTGGTTGTGATGGAATGTACAACCAGACGATAAGGATTTTGCTCATGGCGGCACTGCCGGCTGCAACCCCGTTGGCGACGGATCTGGTTCTTTATGATCAGGAACAGGGCTTTATGGCCTTTGTGCGCCAGGCTTTGCAGGCACCGCTTTTGACGGCCGAGGAGGAGTTCCGGCTAGCCGACAGCCTGCATGCGGGTAATGAACGGCAGGCCCGTGAGGCAGCCCATGCATTGGTACATGCCTATTTGCGTTTGGTGATCAAAACGGCCCGCGAATATCTGCATTATCGGGTCAGCCTGCCCGATCTGGTCCAGGAGGGGACGGTTGGGCTGATGATGGCGATCCGCAAGTTTGATCCTCGGCGCGGCAACCGACTGGCGGCTTATGCGGTTTGGTGGATACGGGCTGCCATCCATGAATTCATCCTGCGCACGTGGCGCATGGTGCGCATTGCCACCACGCAGGTCAAGCGGCAGCTTTTTTTCAAGTTGCGGCAGAGTAAGCTTTCTGCTGCCCGCCTCAACCGCGACGAAGCCGAAGAGTTGGCCAAGCGCTTTGGCACCGATGCCGACACCATCCTGGAGGTGGATTGTCGGATGATCAGCCCCGACGAATCCTTGAACCAACCCCTCACCGAAGAGGGCGACGAATGGTTGGAGCAGATTCCCGATCTGCGTCCCAACCCGGAACGGGCTCTGATCTCCTCGGAGCAATCCCGTCAGCAAAGCGCCATGCTGCGCAACGGACTGCAACAACTCAGCCCGCGTGAACAATCGATTGTCTCTGCCCGATTCCTGAACGAAGAACCCACCACTCTGGACACCCTGGCCCAGGAGTTTTCCATCAGCCGCGAACGGGTCCGGCAACTGGAAAAACGGGCCCTGGAAAAATTGCGCTGCTTTTTGAAGCCTGTGTCTGCTTGACCGCAGGCTTGAGCGGCCCGGAACATTCTGGCCCTTACCATGAGCGCGCCCCACGATCAGGGAGGTTAAAAACTGATGCCTCAAGCTGACTGCCCAGCCATGCCAGACAGTCTGAGCGTTTAAGCAAACAGTTGGAGGTGCTTGAGCAAGATTTTGCACGCTACAAAGCCAGTATCGACGGCGCCATAGCTGGCATGGAACCGGAAACGGTGCTGGTCATCGAAATCGCCGGCAGCGTGGATAATTTCAAACATGCCGTTGAAGCCTTGGGGTTGGAATGGCTCGGTGAATGGGATATTGACGGCATTGCACCTGACCAGGAGTTTTATGAAACCAATACAGAAGGAAACAGAACCGACAAAACAGTGAAGGGACGTATGTTTTTGTCGATGAGCAATGAATCCGGGTTGCGGGAGTTATTGGCTTTATGGACCAAATGGACTCGGAAAGAGGATTTGCCAAAAGGCAAGGCCAAATGGCGGGATGTTTTCAATCAGACGCTCACCATTCGGCGTTTGGGCATTGAAGAGACCCTGCAGGAAACCGACATGATTGCCCGTTGGCGCGATTTGCTTGATCCCATTGATCCCACCCAGACCATTCATTGTCAAATTGAGCTGTTCTATCGGCGTAATCCTGTCAAGCGGCAACACAGTGAGCATACCCTTGCTGTGCTGTTAGCGGAGATTGGAGGTCAAACGCTCGGTCCCTTCATTCACATGGAGGAAATCTCCTTCCACGCCGTCAAAGCCAAGCTACCTATTCAAAGCATCCTTCGTTTGTTGAAACAGGTAGATGCCGTTGATCGCGAAATTGACATCCAACTCTTCAAATTTCCGGTCGTCTGGAGATGCTGCAGTCGCTGC
>PDZU01000044.1 GCA_002753095.1 Magnetococcales bacterium | reverse complement strand
TAATGTTCACAATGGAGCGGACTGGCCACACTGGCCGCCATCCTGCCCACTAACCGGCTTAACAGCCACAGGTTAACAGATTTTTACGCTTTAAAACAGAGTACAAAAAGAACCTTTTGCCAATTCACGAAAAAATGCGTATCTTGTGGGGCGGTAGTGTGTGGGGTGCAATCGGTTGCAACGGTGTTCGTGGGGAATGTGCTGGATGGAAATTGCGGAACTGCTGGCCTTTGGGGTAAAAAACGGTGCCTCCGACCTGCATCTGTCGGCGGGCATGCCCCCGTTGATCCGCGTGGATGGCGAGATACGCCGTATCGATGTGGCCGCCCTGCCGCACGAGCAGGTGCATGCCCTCACCTATGACATCATGAACGACAAGCAGCGTAAAGAGTACGAAGAGTTCCTGGAGGTTGATTTCTCCTTCGCGTTGCCAGAACTGGCCCGCTTTCGCGTCAATGCCTACCATCAGCATCGCGGTGCGGCGGCTGTTTTTCGCACCATTCCAACAGAGATTCGCACCTTGGAACAGTTGGCGACCCCGGCCATCTTCAAGGAGTTTGCCGAGTTGCCCCGTGGTCTGGTTTTGGTCACCGGTCCAACCGGTTCCGGCAAATCCACCACCCTGGCTGCGATGGTCGACCATAAAAACCGGAATGAGTACGCCCATATTCTGACCCTGGAAGATCCCATCGAATTTGTGCATCCGCCGCAAAAATCGCTGATCAACCAGCGCGAGATCCGTCGTGACAGTCGCAGTTTTGAGGCCGCCCTGCGTTCGGCCCTGCGGGAGGATCCCGACACCATCATGGTGGGCGAAATGCGCGACCTGGAGACCATCCGTTTGGCCCTCTCAGCGGCGGAGACGGGCCACTTGGTCTTTGCCACCCTGCATACCACCTCGGCGGCCAAAACCATCGACCGTATCGTCGATGTCTTCCCGGCAGCCGAAAAGGAGATGATTCGCGCCATGCTCTCCGAGTCGTTGCGCGCGGTCGTCTCACAACATTTGCTCAAAAAACGGAGCGGCGGGCGGATTGCCGCCCACGAAATCATGGTTGCCACCCCGGCCATCCGCAACCTGATCCGTGAAAACAAGATTGCCCAAATGTACTCTGCCATCCAGACAGGGCGCAAACTGGGTATGCAAACCTTGGAACAATCTTTGCAGGAACTGATTGCCACCGGCGCCGTCAGCCGGGAGGTAGCGCGAGACAAGGCCAATATCAAGGAGTCTATCGTTTAACTGTTGCCATCGGAAAAATGATTTCATGAAAAAACTGATGAATATCCATCCTCTCAGGAATGCACTGTCCGCCTTGGCCCCGGTTGCTTTGGCGTTGGGTCTGACGGTTGCGGCAGTCCCTGCTTCTGCTGCGTCGCTGGCCTCTGTCTTGAATCTGGAACCGCAAACGGGCTCTGCCTTTTTGGAAGTTCCGGCTGCAGCCAACGGCGAAGCCGATCTGATTCGGGTTGGCTACATGTTGGCGGATGCGCTGGTGGCCGAGTTGCGCAAAAACCAGCCTCCTTTGGGTTATCAGCATCCCATGCTGGTGGCGACCTTTGTCAACCGCAGCAATATGGATCTGACTTCGGAGATGGGCATGGTCATGGCGGACCATATCTCATCGCGCGTCACCCAGCACGGTTACACGGTTCTGGAGCCGAAGTTGCGGAAAGAGTTTTCCATCCGCAAGGAGCAGGGTGAGTTGATGCTCTCCCGCGACATTGATAAACTTTTCCTGGAAAATCGCGCCTATGCTGCGGTGGTCGGCAGCTATTCCGAGTCGCGCAGCCTGCTGGATTTTACGGTTAAAATTGTCGAGATCAAGACCCGTCACGTGCTGGCTTCCGTCGATTTGCGCCTGCCCTTGGGTGAAAACGCCCGTGACCTGTTGATGAATCTGGGTAGCGGCACCAATATGGAGGTGGTTGATAAATGAATTCTTTTACTACAAGATTCCCACTTCGCGTAGGGGCGGTGCTGTTTGCAGGTACGGTGTTATTGGCGGGTTGCCTGCCGCAACACCCCGATTATCCGTTGGTGTCGCAACCGGTCGGCGAGCAGCGTCATCTGGGTTTGGAAGAGTCCAGCTATCTGGCTGCCGACAGCTTGGTGGCCCAATCCCGAGAAAAATTGAAACCGCGCCAGACGATTTTGCCGGCCAGCTTTGTCGATGACAAAAACCTGGAACAATCTTCGGCCATGGGGCGCATGTTGGCGCAACAGGTCTCCTCGCGTTTGACCCAGGCCGGTTTTTCGGTGGTGGAGATCAAGCTGCGCAAGAGTGTGCGTCTGGTCAAGGGTGAGGGAGAAGGACAGTTCCTGCTCTCCCGCGAACTGGAAAAAATTGCCGAGTTTCATAACGCCGCCGCCGTTCTGGTCGGCAGTTATGTCGCCACGCCCAGCATGCTCTATGTCAACACGCAACTGGTCATGGTCAAGGGTGGCGTTGTAATCGGCTCGCAGGATTATAAAATTCCGCTGACACGGGAGCTGCGCGCTTTGCTGGAACCGGGAACCTAGGCGGTTTTTTGCTCCCCTGCACGCCCCCGATTGCACCCCGACAACGGCATCTGGAGCCACTATCCAGCCACTGCCGTTGCGGTGTGATCGAGCAGGGGAAGCACGCTGTGCAGCAACTGCTCCACACACACCTCCACAGAAGCCGTGCCGGTAGAGAGCACCAACTCCGGCCCTGTTGGCGCCTCGTAGACAGAGCTGATCCCGGTAAACTCGGCGATTGTGCCCGCTCTGGCCTTTTTGTATAGTCCCTTCACATCGCGCTGTTCGCAAACCTGCAGCGAACTGTTGCAGAAGACCTCAAAAAAGCTGCCCTCTGGCATGATCTCCCGCACGCGTTGCCGATCCTTGGCGAGTGGGGAGATGAAGGCGGCCAGGACGATCACGCCGGCATCCACCATCAGTTTGGCCACCTCCCCAACGCGACGGATATTTTCCGTGCGGTCTTCGTAGGAAAAACCCAGGTCAGCACACAGGCCATTGCGGACGGTATCGCCATCCAGCACATAGGTCAAAAATCCGCGATGGTGCAACACCTGTTCCATGGACTGCGCCAGTGTGCTTTTGCCTGAACCGGACAGCCCCGTCAACCAGATCAGCAGAGTGCGGTGACCGTTGCGTCTCTCGCGGTCTGCCCGCACAACGGCCTGCTGCGCCAAGGGTCCAAGGTTGTTCATTTTCCTGATCCCCAATTTCCCTGCTCCGACATGGTCCCTCCTCCTTGTCCAAACGATAGATTTTGGCCGTAAGCATGGTGCAACCATCCGACATCCCATCATAACACCTCCATAGAGGCTTGGCAGCTTTTAAACAACAGTTGACACCCGAATGGGCAATGGGGATACTGCCCGGCTCCACCCTCTTTGTCCCTACACGGAGTTGCCATGCGTTTAGCGCCTATCCTGTCGGCTTGGCTCTTGGCCTTGTTGCTCGCCTTCCTGTTCTGGAAACAAGGCGGACAGGTGGTTGCTCTGCCCGATGTGCCGTCTGGCCGCTATCAATGCCTCTCTTACGCCCCGTTCCGCGATGGACAGGTGCCTTTTGATCAAACCCTCTTCATCCCGCGCAGCCAAATCGAAGAGGATCTCACCATGCTGGCCCCGCACACCGCCTGTGTGCGCACCTACTCGGCAACCCAAGGGCAGGGGGCCGTTGTGGAACTGGCCGAGAAAAAAGGGATGCAGGTGTTGCTGGGTACCTGGATTGGACCCGACAAACAGATCAATGCCAAACAGATGGCTGCCACCCTGGCCGTCGCCAAACCCGGCGTGGTACGCGCCCTGGTGGTGGGCAACGAAGTGCTGCTGCGGCGCGAATTGAACGCAGAGCAACTGATCGACGTTCTGAAAACCATGCGCAGCCAAACCACGCTCCCCATTACCTATGCCGATGTCTGGGAGTTTTGGCTACAAAATCCCCAGGTCGCCGAACAGGTGGATTTTCTCACCATCCACCTCCTACCCTACTGGGAAGACCATCCCATTGGCGTCCCGCAAGCGCTGGTCCATGTGCAGAATATTCTGAAAAAAATGCAGGAAGCCTTTCCGGGTAAACCCCTCCTGGTTGGGGAAATCGGCTGGCCGAGCGCTGGCCGTAGTCGTCAGGAAGCCGTTCCCGGTCGTATCGAACAGGCCCGCTTCATCCGCGAATTTATCGCCCTGACCAGCCAACAGGAGATCGCCTA
Source organism: Magnetococcales bacterium (assembly GCA_002753095.1). Taxonomy (GTDB): domain Bacteria; phylum Pseudomonadota; class Magnetococcia; order Magnetococcales; family Magnetaquicoccaceae; genus Magnetaquicoccus. The sequence continues at coordinate 17,862 of PDZU01000044.1, read as the reverse complement.
CAACCTCATCGAAGCCTTCGACCAACCCTGGAAACGGTTCCAGGAGGGGACCGTCGGCGGTCATTGGGGTCTCTTTGACCGCCATCGCCAGGTAAAATTTCCCCTGACTGGTCCGGTACAACCGCTGCCCAATTGGCCGGTTCCCCTGGGGCTTGGCGCCCTCCTCGCTCTGTTGCTGATCACCCTTTTTGGCCACCCGCAACAGGGATTTTTGCGCCTGTTCACCTTTTCCATCCTGGGCTTCGGCAGCGCCGGACTGGCGTTCTGGCGCTGGAAACAGTTGAGCGAAGCCAGCCAAAACCTTCTCGATTGGGGGCTGGGCGGTGCCGGTCTGCTGTTGATTCTCCTCTCCACCCTGATGATTGCCGCGCTGCTGGGCCAAAAAAGCCCCACATGGCTGACCACCCTGCCATGCTCCTTGCGGCAACTGCGCTCCTTGCTCCGGCTTGGCGCATGGCCACAGGCATTGACCAGGGATAACCTGTTGAGCGGCACGCTCCAGGCGGCAACCCTCTTTTCGGCGGCGTTGACCGCTCTGTGTCTGATCCTGGATGGACGCTATCGGGATTTTCCGACCGCCCTTTATGTACTGCCTGCTGTGTTGATCTGGCTGCGTTGGTGGCTGCTGGGTGCGCGCCCGCAGGGGGCTCAGGAGAGTATTTTAGGACTATTGCTGCTGTTTTGCGCTGTTGTCGGGGTAGCTGTCGAACTGCCTGAAAACCGCGAAGCCATGCTTTGGCAAGCTCTGTTGCTCTTTATGGCCTTGCCTCTTCTTTCGGTTGAGGTGCTGTCGGGGCGGCAGTTGGCCGATCCCAGATAACCAGCAAGCCCAAAATAAAACCGGCTGCCGCCCAACCCACATTGTAAAAAGCCAAACCAGCCGCCCCCACATCCATGGCCAAACGGGCCCAAAGGCGCTGTGGCGCCAACAGGGCCACACACCCCAGGGCGGCGGCCACGTAACCAATGATCTGATGATGCACCGCCAGGATCAAGGCCAAACGGGCCTCACACCACCAGGGCGCCGTTGCCGCCTGACAGGTCAAGCCCACACTCTCCGGCTCCACCCCATAACGACGGACCCAGGCCATCACCCCCCCAACAGCCACACTTTCGGCCAGCAATAACCAGCGCATCCTGCACCCCACCCCAAAAAAACTGGCCATAACCCTGTCACACCCACGTCCAGCGTCGGCACTCTAACAGACTCTTCTCCTCCTGCCAACCCACGTTGCGCATGACCAGTTTTGCAACGGATATTGCAGCTTTCTTGCCTGCAGATTGCCCGTACCACAACGGTTCTGGATAAAATCTTTGCCAGCCAGCGGATGAACTTTGCTATCTGCTGCGGAAAAAGGCATAATTGCTATATTTGCATCAATTTTCACTATCGACAGATTGCCCAGATCCCATGCCCCAATTCAGAATGTTCTTTTTGTTGCTTGGTTTGTTGTTCCCCAGCGCTGCCTTGGCTGAGCAGGTGCTCAGCGTGGGCGTCTACGACAATCAGCCCGGTGTTTTCATCGATGCCAAAAGTGGTCAGACCAAAGGCTTCTACATCGATATTCTGGAAGAGGTTGCCAAAAAAGAGGGTTGGAAACTCAACTATCAATTTGACTCCTGGGCCAACCAACTCAAACGTCTGGAAAAAGCCGAAATTGATCTGCTGGTGGCCATCGCTTTTACCCAAGAGCGGGCCAAACTCTACGATTTTACCAGTGAGATGGCCCTCTCCAACTGGGGACAAGCCTACGTCCACGACAGCAAACTGCAATCCGTGCTTGATTTGAGTGACAAACAGATTGCCGGTGTGGCCAATGACATCTACTCGACCAGCTTCAGTCAACTGTTGAAAGGGCTGAACATTGCCCATCACTGGCAGGATCTTTCCGGCTATCAACAGGTCATGCAACAGGTAGCCAATGGCAAGGCCGATGCGGGCATTGTGCCACGCACCGCTGGTATCGTCCTGGAAAAACAATACAACATCATCCGCAGCCCGATCATCTGCTGCCCCATGGAGGTCCGTTATGCGGCCCCAAAAGGCAAACATCCCGACATTTTGAACCGCCTGGATCACCATCTGAAAGAGATGAAGGCGGACAAGGCATCCTTTTACCATACATCCTTCAACCACTGGTTTGCCGGTGCCAATCAGGATGGTCTGTCCATGTGGATCCTGTGGGGCTCGCTGGGGGTGGCCATCGTTTCACTGCTGGTCATGATCGCTCTGCTGGTGGTGAAAAAAAGAAAGGAACAGGAACTGGCCCAGGCACAATGGATCGCCACGCTCAAAACCCAGGAGTCGCAAAGCGTCCACACCCTGAACGTGTTGCTCAAAACTGCCTTGATCCCCATGTCTCTGGATCAACAGTTGCGCCATATTCTGGAAACCCTCTTCGGCATGAGTTGGTTGCCATTGCTCGCCAAGGGCTCCATCTATCTGGTCGAACCAGACAGAGGCGCGCTCCATCTGGCTGCCTGCATCGGGCTTGATGCGCAAACGATGGAAACACCTGCACTGCCTGACTATTACGGGCCGGGTAACGACCATCACGGGGTACTGTTTATCTGTTCGGAGCAGCATGGTCATTATCAAATTCCCATTCAGTCGGCCAATACCCTGTTTGGCCTGCTCAACCTTTATGTGGCAAGCGACCACCAACCACAGGAAAAGGACAAGGAGTTTCTCACCTCGGTGGCCATGACCATCGCCGCCATGGTGGAGCGCAAATATCTGGAACTGAAGGTGCAAAAACAGGCGGAAATCGATGAATTGACCGGACTACCCAACCGGGCGCTCTTTCATAGTCGTCTGGAACGGGCCATTGCCGTGGCCGATCGTTCCCATAGCGAAGTGGTGCTGATGTTTATCGATCTGGATCGCTTCAAACAGGTGAACGATACCATGGGCCACAAGGCGGGGGATCGACTGCTGCAGGAGGCGGCCAAGCGTCTGCTCGCCTGTGTACGCACCACGGATACGGTCTCCCGTCTGGGTGGTGACGAGTTTACCATCATCCTGCCCAAGTCCACCCCCCTGGTCTATGTCGAGTATATCGCGCTGCGCATCCAGCAAGAGATGGCCGCCCCCTTTCATCTGGAAGAGGGGCTTGCCGAGGTGTCGGCCAGCATCGGCATCACCCTCTACCCCCGCGATGGGGCCGACATGGAGCAACTGCTGCAAAGTGCCGATACGGCCATGTATCACGCCAAAAATTCCGGGCGCAACGCCTTCAGCTTTTTTGATTATACCATGATGGCCGAGGCACTCGAACGTCTGGAAATTGAAAAAGCGCTGAGATTGGCCATGGAAAATCAGGAACTTCTCGTCTATTACCAACCAAAAGTCAACCCTCAGACCGGCGTCACCGCCGGGATGGAGGCCCTGGTACGTTGGAAGAAAAATCAAACGGAGTTTGTCTCACCAGGTCTGTTCATCCCCATTGCCGAACAGTCGGCATTGATCGTAGCCATCGGCAGTTATGTCTTGCGGCGAGCCTGTGTGCAAACCAAGCGCTGGCTCGACAGCGGCCATGGCCCCCTGTGCGTCTCGGTCAACTTGTCGGTACGACAACTCAAGCAGGAAGATGCCCTGCTCAACACCCTGCAGGAGATTCTGGCCGAAACCGGTCTGCCCCCCTCCTCCCTGGAGGTGGAAATTACCGAAAGCATGATGATGCAAAACGTCGACAGCGTCGTCGCCCTGCTGCACAAGGTGCGCGCGATGGGGATCAAAATTTCCATCGACGATTTTGGCACCGGCTACTCTTCACTCAGTTCTCTCAAGCACTTGCCGATCCAAACCCTGAAAGTGGATCGCTCCTTCATTACCAGCGTCGGCGAAGACCAGGATTCAGCCGCCATCGTGCAGGCCATCATTGCCCTGGCCAAACAGTTGAATCTAAAAATTGTCGCCGAGGGGGTGGAGAGCAGGCAGCAGGTCCAGTTTCTTGCACAACTGGGTTGTGACGAAATCCAGGGATATTATTATGGCAAACCGATGAGTTCGGAAGATTTCTCCCACTTTCTGCAGCAGCCACCGGCCTGTTGAAAAAAACGGCGCACACGCGCCCGCAATATTGCAGGATGCAATACGCTCTTTCATTTTGCAACACCATCCATTCCACAATATAAATTGCGGCATATCAGAGAGATAGCCCCGCATTGCCAGCGGATGCGGGCTTCCCTGGTGGAGCGACAAAAAGCAAAATCTATGCAAATAATTGATATATAATAAGTATTTTGTTGGCATGTTTTTTGTCTATCTGTTCATTCCGTACTGTCCAGGGCCAGCGCGGCAGCGACCGACCGCCACCGGCCTTGAACCCATGCCAGCAGATGGCTTTGCCTTTTTCAGGGACAAGGAATGAACGCGACACGATTGCAACAGTTTTTTCCCTTTCTGCAGTGGTTTCCTCTCCGCCAAGAGAGTCTGCGTGCCGATTTTATCGCCGGAACAACAGTGGCCCTGGTCTTGATACCCCAGTCCATGGCCTATGCCCAACTGGCTGGCCTGCCAACCCATTTTGGACTATACGCCGCTTTTCTTCCGGTGATTATTGGCGCCTTGTTTGGTTCGTCCAAACAGTTGGCAACCGGACCGGTAGCGGTTGTTTCGCTCCTGACCGCCTCGACTCTGGTTCCGCTGGCCCCCCCAGGCAGTGAGAGCTATATTGCCTTGGCCGTTCTGCTCTCCCTGCTGGTCGGCATCATTCAGATTGTTTTGGGCCTTTTTCATCTTGGTGTGGTGATCAATTTTCTCTCCCACCCGGTGATCGTCGGCTTTACCAATGCGGCTGCCCTGATCATCGGCATGTCGCAACTCTCCAAGATCTTCGGACTACCCATGGGCCGCAGCGAAAGCTTTCTCTACGACGTCTGGACCATGCTGCAGCAGATCAAACTGTTGCATCCGGCAACACTGCTCTTTGGGGTCAGCGCCTTCACCATCATGATGCTGCTGCGCAAATACCGACCAAAATGGCCCAACGTGTTGATTGCCGTCTTTCTGACCACGCTGTGCAGTTGGTTTTTCCAATTCAAGGCCATGGGCGGAGCCATTGTTGGCACCATCCCGCAGGGGCTGCCCCATCTGCAACTGCCAACGTTCTCGACCGAGATGTTGGCCCCCCTGCTGACTAACGCTCTGGTCATTGCCCTGGTCGGCTTCATGGAGGCGATTTCCATCGCCAAAGCCATGGCCGCCCACGCCAGAGAGCGCCTGGATGCCAATCAGGAGCTGGTCGGCCAAGGTTTGGCCAACCTGATCGGATCCTTCAGCCAAGCCTACCCAGTCTCCGGCTCTTTTTCCCGCTCGGCGGTTAATTTCAGCGCCGGGGCCAAAACGGGTATGTCTTCCGTCTTTACCAGCCTGCTGGTACTGATCACACTGCTCTTTTTGACCCCACTGCTCTACCATCTGCCCCAGTCGGTCCTGGCTGCGGTGATCATGATGGCCGTGGTCGGTCTGATCAACATCAAAGCCATCCAGCACGCCTGGCTGGCCAACCGTCACGACGGCATCGCGGCTGTCGTCTCTTTTTGCGCCACTTTGGGCTTTGCCCCCCACCTGGACAAAGGTATCCTGGTCGGTGCCGGTCTGGCCATTCTCTTTTATCTGTATCGGGTCATGCGGCCACGGGTCGCCATTCTTGGCCGCTACACGGATGGCACCCTGCGGGACATCAAAGTCCACCCCGACCTGCCCACCGATGATCGCATCATCGTCATTCGGCTGGATGGTCAGCTTTTTTTCGCCAACGTCTCCTTTTTTGAGGACTCCTTTTTGGCCGCCATCGCCGCCAAGCCACAGGCCCGTTATATTCTGGTCGTTGGCGATGGCATCAACTCCCTGGATGCCACGGGCGAAGAGTTCCTGGCCCATCTGTTTATCCGCCTGCAGGGCAACGGCACCACGTTGCTCTTTTCCGGCCTGAAGAAACAGGTTCTGGATGTGATGCGCAACACCGGTCTGTTTGCCAAGATTGGCGGCGACGAGGCCGTGTTTGCCAACGAAGAGATGGCCCTGGCCACTATCTACAACCGCCTTGGACTCGATGGCTGCGATCAACCCCTGTTACGCCCCCACCTTCCCCTCAACATCGGCAGGGCCATTTGACCCCCTGTGCCCCATGCGCAACCGCGCATGGGGCACAAAAATCGTTTATTCCGACACCACCACCAGGGGACAGGGCAGACGGGTCAACTCGTGCAGCCACGGCACCCAATTGTTGTGAATCGTGCGGGCACCGGCCAGATCCGTCACGATGCGGTCAGCCCGCCAACGACACGCCAACTCCCGCAACGCATCACCCGGCGGACCACTGAGCACCATGCAGGGCAGCTCGCGCCCCGCCAGGCGGGCCACACGCTGCTGCAACTGTGCCTGCAACGTGCGCTCAATCTGGCGGAAACGGTCCGCAGCACTCTGCCAAGGTTGACCGGGGGTATCGGGCAGATGATCAAACAGGGTGACAAAGTGCAGTTCGGCCCGCAACGAATGGGCCAGCGTCAGGGCATGACGGGCCACCACCTCGCTGTGGGTAAACAGATCAATCAGGGCGATGATGCGGGGGGCAGAGCCACAATCAGGCTGCGCGGAGACTGCATCCCCCCCGCGCTGCGGCAGGCGCCGCTCGGTACAGGCGCGGCGCTTCGACCACAGAGACCAACCCAGAAGATCGGCCAAAAAATAACGCACTTTCGCCTGCCAAGAAATCGGAATCCATGCGGCCACGTGACAACTCCCTGAATGCCTTGAGAGTGTCGAGCCTATCCCGACAATGATTAAGAAATGGTTAACAGAAGGTTAATGACGGGTTCAGAACATTATTTTTTGCCCCGCGCTATTTCTGGAGGTGCAAAACCACCGGACGCACATGCAAATCATAGGCGGCCTGCAGGTCGATGGCCTTGCCATTGTTCAGATAATACAGGGAGATCAAACAGTGGCCCGGTTTATCCTGTGTCACGCTGGTAGAACCTTTCAGCTCCCACTGTGGCCGAGCCTTGCGCGCAGCCGCCATGACATCCAGATAGAGTTGCTCCCCATCACAGCGCGTTGCCACCTCTGGCACACCCGCCGGAACTGAACCTTGCCGCACATACTCTGCCGCGATGCTGCCGCCATCATCACAGATCAAGCGGCGCAGATCCGGTTGAATTTTGCAGTGTCTCTCCTCTGTGTTGCCCTGCTCACCCTGGATCAGCAACAGCGGATAGCGGGCTTCCGGCCAGGGTGACGCCTTGTCGGTCTGATAGCGCCCCGCTTTGCCCTCCTCGGTCATCAGAACGCCATCCGTCTTGAAGGTCAACGTTTCCTTGCCGGTAAAACCGCCCACATAGACGGCGGGAAAGAGCGCCCCCACACCGCCATCGCCACCCGCACCGGACCCGGCCAACGCCTGCAAACGGTGCTGGTAGGCGCTCTGCAGACATGCCACGGTGCTGCAAGGGTTGCGAACCTGCTTCAACCAGGCCAGTTGCTGACTTTTCAAGCGTTCCTTGTCTCCGCTCGCGCGCAGAGCCTGCTGATAGAGTTCCCCCAGGGCACCATCCGCTGCCGCCAGGTTGGCATCGCCACAAATCATTTTTTCGACGGCGCTTGCAGCCTTGCCGCAATCAAAGCTCGCCTTGCCCCCTGCCCACAGCTCTGAAGCGACCAACACAGCGTACAGCATGGCACACAACAGCGCCCAACAGCGCCCAACCACCACATTTTTTCGCATGAACGGGTATCCTGATCTGAAGAAAAAACGCCCATATTCCCAACCGCTCGACTTGCCTCCGGCAGAGGTCTGCGGGTTCACCCATGCAAAACGCTGTCGAGGTGCAACATCATCTGGCGGATGGTCTGCACGGTCATCCCTTCCGTATGCGGCACGATAGTCGCATCGCTTTTGCCTTTGAGCAGTTGCCGCAAGGCCGCAAGGTGTTTGCGCGCCTGTTTTTTATCGCCACACAGGCTTGCCAACTGCAGATGGACAATCCCCATATCCGGTTGCAGAAAGAGCGCCTGCTGCAACGCGGTTTCGGCCTCCGCGCGCGCGCCTTTGGCCAACAGGATCAGCGCCAATTGGTAATAACACTCCCCCTGTCTGCAATCGCGGGCAATGGCCAGTCGATAGCTCTGCTCGGCCTGTTGCAAACGGCCCAGATTGGCTTGCAGGCGCGCCAGCATCAGGATGCGCGCCAAAGAGAGCGGTGTCGCATGGGCATGTTGTTCCAGGCAGGAGGCTGCCTCCGAGAGCCGATTGGCCAACAACAACTGCTCAGCCGCCAGCAAAACCGGATCCCGCCCATGTGTCAAACAGGTTTGGCTCGATGCGGCAGAAGTCGCTGCAACGGGTCGGTTGGCCTGCTGCCGTCGTGCTGCATGGCCCCGCCCCGACAGGAGAGGTGAGGCGGCGCATGCGACAGAGAGTGTCCGGGTTTTACAAAAAATGTTGGGCTCAAAGGGATCGCGCACACTCAGGTGGGGATGATGAATCAGGGCCGCTTCGCTGGGGGCAACGATCAACCAGCCTCCCTCCTGCAGGCGGTCCACCAACTGTCGCACGACCTGCGCGCGACAATCATGACTCAAATACATCAACACATTGCGACAAAAGATGACCGCCACCGACTCAGGTTTTTGGAGCGGTTCCGGGTACACGGTATCCAGCAGATTGAGCAGCAAAAAGTGGACCCGATCACGCAGTTGCGCCGAAATTTGCCACAGATGATTGGATGTTCGGACAAAAAACTGTTTTTGCATCTCCGGCATGCCCTGCCGAAACGACCAGGAGGTATAGGTTCCCTGCAGGGCGCGCAACAGGGCATCTGGGTTGACATCGCAGGCCACGATCTGGACATCGGACGGTTCAATCCCGTGCAGAGCCAGTGACATGGCCATGGAATAGGGCTCTTCACCACTGCTGCAGCCGGCACTCCACAGGAGCACGGGTCGTTTGTCGCCCTGCAACAGTGGGGGGAGGATTGTTTTGAGCAGGCGCTCAAAATTTTTCTCGTCGCGGAAGAAGTAGGTTTCGCCGATGGTGAGATAGCGGGCCATCATCTGGATCTGCTCGTCTGGGCTGGCTTTGTGCAGCAACCAATCGACCAGTGTGGCCACAGTCGGCAGAGATCGGGCCGCTGCCATCTCGCGCAAGGCACGGATCAAATCCGTTAAACGCTTGTCTGGAAAGGCGTAACCGATACGTTGCACAATGCGTTGTCGCAACAAATCCAGTTCTGGTACTGGCAACGGCAGCGGGGTAACAGGTGTTGCTGTCGAGAGATTCATGCCCAACCCCTTGGCGACAGCAGACGAGAACACCCGGTCCGGTCCGCCCCGGAAGAAAGCAACGATAAACACGGCAGATTGCGCATGCCCAACCCAATCGCTCAGCAAAGCCATGACGCCCCTCATCTTTCCGTTTTCAGGATAGCGCAAGCGGATCCGGTTTGTCACTCTCTTTCTGGAACAGGCGCAGGGCAATCGCATTTGAACTTTTCCCTATCGTTACTCTGGCAGCACGGTGCATGTCGGGCTGCCGCCCTCCAGGAGCGTGCCCCTGCGGGGCACAGATTTGGGCGCGCTGCGCCAATTTGCTGCGCAAATTGGCTTATGTAAAAGCGCGCCATACAAGCAAGGGTTCCACCCTTGCAACCCGCAAGGGGAGATAATCTCCCCTTGACCCCATGCCACTTTCAGATGATCTGTACCGGGTTGATCGTCTCTGACTATCGGTCAACCACGGCCACCACCCCTTGTGGCAGGTTGCGGGACACGGCGACAGCCAACGCTTCGATGGCCTCCAGGTTGGGAAAGGAGGCCCGATAGGCCAGGATGATACGGCGACTGGGCAAGGGCGGGGCAAAGGGCACAAAACGCACCAATTGATCGGCCTGCGCTGGGCAGGAAGAGAGATGACACAATACATTCTTGACCGAAGAGAGCGGCAGCACGGAGACCCCGACTCCTGTCGCAACCATGTGACGGACCGTCTCCAGAGAGGTGCCTTCGATGATATTCTGCATGCCATTGAAATTCTCCTCCATGCGCATGCACTCTGGACATATCTCCAGCACCTGATCGCGAAAACAGTGGCCCTTGCCCAACAGAATCAACTCGGTCTCTTGCAACTCCTCGCCGCGCAGATCGGTGCGCGACTCCCAGGGATGCCCCAAAGGCACCGCTGCCACAAAAGGTTCATCGTAGAGCGCCCGCACCTCCAGACCCAACTCCTGAAAGGGCAGAGCCACAAAAATGGCGTCCAGATCGCCCCGTTTCAGCCGTTCGATCAAGATGGTGGTAAAATTTTCTTCCAGCAACAGTTTCATGCGTGGGGCCAGCGCATGGAAGGCGACAGACAAACCGGGGTAGAGATAGGGCCCCACCGTAAAAATCGCCCCCACCCGCAGGGAACCGGAGAGCGGGTCGGCACCACTTTTCGCCACACTTTTAATGCGCGCCACCTCCTCCAAGGCCACACGCATCTGTTCCAGCACCCGCAACCCCTGCCGGGTGACTTTGATCTCCCCCCTGGCCCGTTCAAAGAGGGGCAGCCCCAGTTCATCCTCCAGCGACTTGACCGCCACACTCAAAGAGGGCTGGCTGACATGACAGAGTTGGGCCGCCCGGTTAAAATTGCGCGCTTTAGCCACCGCCAGGGCATATTCAATTTGCCGTAAATTCATCCCCGCACCTTGTCTTTGTTGCCTTCGGCACCAAACCCTACCCCTTCAGGGCGGTGGTGACCAACGTAAAAACAGAACGTTCGATGGTCTGGCGGGCAAAGGTCTCAAACAGTGCCCGACCAAACAGCTCTCCGGCCCGCACCCCCAAGGGGGGGGACGGTTTTTTGCCGGGTTTTTCTGGACCGGCAGCAGGTGCGGCCATGGCCTCCCCAGGCGAAAAATGGGCCAACAACGCCTGCGTATCGATCAACTCAGGATCAAAATGGATCAGCAGCGAACCGGTGCGGGCATTCAAATGGAGTGCATGCAGCCCCGGCAGGCGATTGAGCTGCATCATCCGTGCGGAGTCCGGTTGCACGCCCTTGGGCAAGCGCAGGCGCACCCGACCCGGCGAAACATGCAGCCGCGCCCCGGCAGGCGACGGGGGCACCGCTCCACCCCGCTGGGAACGGTTCAACACAAAGGCCAAAATCAACCAGGGAATCAATCTTTCCATTCTATTTTGGGCACCAGAGAATCGTTTGACAAAGACCAGGAACGGGCCAGGATAGCGAGCGTAGTTCCATTATGCAACAACGAGGTGACCACCGGCGACAGCCAACCCATGCTGGCCCCGGTCAGGATGGCGGAATTGACCGAAACAGCGGTGGAAAAATTGCCCCCAATCACTGCCAGGGTGCGCATCGCCAAGGAGCGCGCCAGGACCACCCCCTCCAGACGGTCATGCAACAGCACCACATCGGCTGTATCGCGGGCCAACTCCGCCCCTCTGGGCATGGCGATCCCGGCATCGGCGACCGCCAACGACGGCGAGTCATTGATGCCATCGCCCACAAAAATGACCCGTCGGCCCTGTTGTTTGAGCTCTGTCACCACATGGGCCTTCTGTTCTGGCACCATATCCCAGAACACCTGATCCAGCCCAAGCTCTGCGGCGGTCGCCTCTGCCTTGGCCTGACCATCCCCGGTCAACATGACCAGATGGCGGATCCCTAAACCACGCAAAGCGGCGATCACCTCCGGGGCTTCCGGGCGCGGATAGTCGCGCAGCGCGATCACGCCAGCCGCCTCCTTGTCCCTGGCCGCCAACAACAGGATCAAGCCCTGGGCCTGCAACGCCTCCAGCACCTCTTGGTGGGCGGCAAAAGAGATGCCTTCATCCTCTTCCAGGTAGTGGCGACTGCCAAGGTGAATGGAGACCCCATCCACTCTGGCGTGCAGACCATGCGCCACGATAAACTCCACCTCGCCGTGGGGCACATGGGGCAAGGCCCGACGGTTGCCTTCGCGGACCACCGCTTCTGCCAACGGATGGGGCGCATGCTCCTCCATGGAGGCCGCCACCGCCAACAGGCGATCTTCTGGACAACCCGGATGGAACGAGACAACTTGGGCAATCTCCAGATGACCACCGGTCAGCGTACCGGTTTTGTCGAAGATGACCGTATCGGCCAGGGCCAAATGTTCCAGGGTTTCGCCCCCCTTGATCAACACCCCCTCCCGCCCGGCGTGGATCATGGCCGCCTTGAAGGCTACCGGCGTGGAGATCTTGATGCCACAGGAAAAATCCACCAACAAAGAGGCGGCGGCACGGCGCAGATCGCGGGTCAACAACCAGACCAACCCTCCCATGGCAAAGGTGAGACGTACCCTTTTTTGCGCCAAGGTTTCGGCCAGACGCTGATGACAGGAGGGCACCAAACTGGCGTGGGCGATAAATCGACCAATGCGGGCGATGGCGGTGCGTTCCCCCACCCGCACGGCCCGGATGGTGAGGCGCCCCTCCTCGACCACAGTGCCGGAGATGGCTGCGTCACCAGCCTCTTTGCGTACTGGCAAGGGCTCTCCGGTCAGGGAAGATTCGTTGACTTGCGCCACTCCCCCCACCACCTCGCCATCCACCGGGATCATCTCACCAACGCCGACCACCACACGGTCATCCAGGGCAACCGCGCTAGATGACACCCGGACCACCTGCCCATCCCGCTCCACCCAGGCTTCGTCCGGCAGACCGGGCAACAGGCGATGCAGGGTGTCATCGGCGCGCCGATCCACGCTCTCCTGCAGGGTTTCGCCCACCTCCACAAGAAAGCGGGTCGCCATGGCTGCCGCATAATCGCCACGCCAAGCGGAAAGAGCCACAGCCACCGCATCCATGGCCTCCACGGTCAAGCCACGCTGCAGCAGGCTGTTGGCCCCCTGCCACAGCGAAGGTGCCAGACGCAACCAAGTCAGAGGCGCCCGCAAGGGGCGTGGCAACAGGCGGATCAGCAGCAGAAAGAGGGCGCCACCAAGCGGTGGCAAGGCGACAGGTCGGGGCACGGGGTGCGCCCCCCGCCCTGCAGGCAACTTGGCAAAGGTGTGCAACAGATGGTGTACGCTCTGCCGGGTTGCGTTGACCCCATCATAGGCCACCACCACGGTACCCAAACGGGGGTTGACCGAGGCTGCGCTCACCCCGTGCAGATTGATCAGCATGGCCCGGAGCACCTCCGGTTCGCGCCGTTTCAACCACTCTGCGCGCCAACGCACCCGCTTGGGAAGTTCGTGAACCACCTGAATCGCCGCAGCCATGATCAGCCTCTCCGCTCCGCGTCCACCTCGGCATGGGCATCCTGGTATCTTTCCCGAACCTCTTCCAGGCCGTAGCTGACCCCGGTCCACAGTTTGGCGACGGCGCGAAAGAGGGTATGTTGCACCCGTTCATTGGTCAGCAGATAGGTTGCTGCCGCCCCCAGCAGTACCCCTTTGACAAAACGGCGGTTGCTGTCTTCCTTGTCAACGGGGGGTGTCGCCTGCCAGGGTGGCGCGGCATAGGGCATGGGGTAATGGCCGTGGGGATGGTGATGGTGCATGATGATCTCCTTGTTTATTCAGGCTTGTTATGTTGATCGTTACCGGCGGACTCTTCCTGACTCCCCCCTTGACCGCCCAGCAGGAGAACGGCAGCCACACCCACCAGGGCTCCTTTCCAAAACTCCCGGTCATCCAGATCCAGCAGGTCACCCAACGCCGACAACGGCGATTTGAGCAGATCGGACAGACCACCACCCGCTTTTGCCGGAGAGGGAGGCACGGCACCCGGATAGGCCCCCGGCATTGCACCCGGATGGGGCGCCTGAAAATGGTGGGGATGCTGCGGGGGTGGCGGATAGCCACCGGCAGCCGGATCTCCCCAGTGCGGCGGATAGCCCCAGGCATGCGGCGGCGCCTGCCAACCGGGCCAGTGCGGGGCTGGATAACCCCAGGTAGCCTGCTGCGGTGGCGCGTAGCCCTGTCCCTGACTGCAGTGGGGACACGGAGTGCCATAGTAGGGGTGGGCATCCTCTTTTCTTGCGGCGGCGGGGTCACTGGGGTAGGCGCCCGCCCCCATTCCCGGCCCCGCTGGCATGGGTGGCCTGTCCTGCTCTGTTTGACTCATCACACGTTCCTTTCCAGATGTGTTAGGTATCCATTTCGTTAATTTTTTTGTTCAAATCAAGACGGCATGAACAAAATCCCCCTCTGGGGTGAAATCTGGTTTGGGGAATCTAATCAGAAATGAGAATCATTTGCAAGTTGAAAATTAATAACACACTCTGGTTGCGCAAATATCATCATGAAGTAAAATTTATTATCGTTATGAGAACGATTCGCATTTACATTCCATACGCTCTTTGGTAGCATGAAAGCAAGGCCGTACACCCATCACCGCCACAAGGGTTTTGCACACGGGGAGGATCACATGTTGCGTCAGATACCGCTGCGCCCAAGAAGCATTTGGGAGCTGGAAAAATCACTCTATTGTCCGTTGGTTGGCAGTTGTCTGACCAGTGGTGACGTGCGCCGATTGATCGCCAAAATGGATCCTGAACTGGGCCGACACGGCAGCGATTACGCGTTGCACCGTCAGATGGTCGCGGTCGTGGAACAACCGGGACCGTTACGCAAGTGGCTGCAAAGGCGACTGGAGGAGAAACACCGGCGCCATGCGACGCCTTTTTTGCAGACCAGCGCGCCGGAAAGGATCCGGGAACTGTGGCACAAGGCTGCGCAGGAGGGGCACCTGGATGCGGCATTTTGGGCGGTGATGAGCCATCCGCAACTCAGCGACACTCTGCGCAACAGCCTGTATGGGGAATTTCACATTTTGGCCCATGAGGCGATGCACGAAAAAATTGCCTTGCAACGCCAGCAGTTGCACCATGAGGAGTCCTTGCTGGTCTTACGCACCCGGTTGCAGGAGGAGCACCAGCAGCGCCTAAAATCCCAGTCCGAGCTAAGCGGTGCCTTATCGCGCAACGCGACCCTGGGCCAGCAGGTACAACTGCTGGAACAGAAATTACTGCAACTGGAGGCGACGCGCACGCGCCAGGATCATCGGGCAGAGGTTGAGGCACTCAAGGAAAAGATCCTCCGTTTGGAACAAACCCTGGCCCACGCCCAGAGCAGCAATCTGGCCCTGCGCACGGAGTTGGATCCACTGCGCAGCGCACTGCAGAGTTTGCGAACCGACAAGGCACAGCAGGCGCAGGAACTGGCTATGCTCAGTCAGGAAAGAGGGCAACTGGCCGAGCAACTCTATCTGGCATCCCCTCCCTGCGCGACCGAGCAGGGCGCCCTATGCAACGCGGCCAACTGCACAGAGTCCTCTTGCTGTCTGGCGGGCAAATGTGTGCTCTACGTCGGTGGTGTTACCCACATGCGCCAGTTGTACCGCTCTTTGGTGGAAAACCAGAGTGGGCGTTTTCTCTACCATGATGGCGGTGCGGGTGATGGACGACAGACCTTGGATCAGGTGATGACCAAGGCCGATGCCATTTTTTGCCCCATTGAATGCATCAGTCATGATGCCTGTTTGCGCATCAAACGGTTTTGCCAGCAAAACGGACGCACCTTTGTGCCATTGCGTAGTCCGGGTTTGTCCTCGTTTGCGCGGGGTTTGCTTTCCACCTTTGCCGACCCTGCTCTAGTCCAGGTCTCTGACTAATTGCTGAGCCATTTTCATCCAGTGGGACATTAAAATCCACCCGGATAAAGACCCGCTTGCCGTTCAGCGCAGTATCCCGTGTCGACAGTTTGTTCATGGCTTTTTCCACTCCGAATCGCTTGCTGAAAGTCTGTGAGATGGGCGCGATACACCGCGTTGATACCATTCTCTGGTAATCAGAGTGAGGTGGACCACCGACAGCATCACCGGCACCTCCACCAACACACCCACGACTGTGGCCAAAGCCGCCCCGGACTCAAATCCGAACAGACCAATGGCAGTGGCCACCGCCAATTCAAAAAAATTACTGGCCCCAATGAGCGCTGAAGGTGCAGCCACGCGATGCTCTTCGCCCAGGTAGCGATTGAGCAGATAGGCCAGCCCGGCGTTAAAATAGACCTGGATCAGAATGGGAACCGCCAGCAACAGAATGACCAGAGGTTGGGCAATGATCTGCTCGCCTTGAAAACCGAAAAGCAGCACCAAGGTGGCCAGCAAAGAGACCAGAGAAACCGGATGCAGCACCTTGAGTGTGGCGTCCAGGGACTTCTGACCGCCACCAGCCAAGAGCCGCAACCGCCATGCTTGGGCCACGATCACCGGCACGACGATAAACAGCCCCACCGACAAAAGCAGTGTCTCCCACGGTACACTGATGGCGGAGAGTCCCAGCAGCAATCCGACGATGGGCGCAAAGGCGACCACCATGATCAGGTCGTTCAACGCCACTTGGCTTAGTGTAAAGTGGGGTTCACCGTCGGTGAGATGGCTCCAGACGAAAACCATGGCGGTGCAGGGGGCAGCCGCCAAAATGATCAGCCCGGCGATATATGCCTCCTGTTGCCCCTCTGGCAACCATGGACGAAACAGATGGCCGATGAACAGCCAGCCCAAGAGCGCCATGGAAAAGGGTTTCACCCCCCAATTGATAAACAGAGTGACACCAACACCCCGCCAATGTTCCCGCACGCGATACAGCGCACGAAAATCAATCTTGAGCAGCATAGGCACAACCATCAGCCAAATCAGGAAGGCCACAGGCAGATTGACCTGGGCCACTTCAAGCGCACCGATTTTCTGAAAAACTGCAGGAACCGCATGTCCCAGCAGGATACCCGCCACGATGCACAACCCAACCCACAGGGTAAGCCAGCACTCAAAAAATCCCATTTCCGCTCCTGTCACTCTGCGGGAGGTACTCTCACCTTGTCCACTCATGGTCACTCCATCTGTCCGATTTGGTTTAATGCTGTTCTGAGTTTCGCCACATCCATCTCCGCCAGGGGCAGTTCAAGAAAGCGCACGATGCGGCGCCGCAGTTTGTGCCCCACACGGCGAAACACTGCCAGTGCCGCCTCATCCGTCATGTCCGCAGCCAGCGCCCCCGGCTCCTCCACCCCCCAATGGGCTTTGAGAGGACCACCCGGCCAGATCGGACACATCTCTCCAGCGGCCTGATCACACACGGTCACCACCAGTTGCATGGGCGGCGCATCAGGGGTTGCAAACTCATCCCAGTTTTTGCTGCGCAAGCTTTCTGTGGGCAACCCCCACTCCTGCAATACGGCCAAGGCGAGCGGATGCACCTGCCCACCAGGATGACTCCCGGCGGAATATCCTCGAATGCGCCCCGCACCCAGATGGTTGAGAAGCGCTTCGGCCAGAATGCTGCGCGCCGAATTGTGTGTACAAAGAAACAAAACGTTGATGGTCGTCCCAGCCATGACAGTCCTCCCTTATTGAACGCCTGTCGGTTGCCACTGGCTTCAACCACTGATCAACCTAGTTGCCAGAGCAAGCACCTCTAGAATATATGGTTATACAAATATACATCTTGACATATATATGGTCAAGAGTATATTTTACCCCCAGACACCGCATCCAGACCAGGACAGTTGCCTGGAACAGCGTGGACGGGCATTGGCACAGACCTCATGATACGACGGGAGAAGAGAACAATGGCAATTCGGGTAGGAATCAACGGCTTTGGGCGCATGGGCAGACTGGGCCTGCGGGCAGCCTGGGAACGGTTGCCGGAGCTGGAGTTTGTGCATGTCAACGAAATCATGGGGGATGCCGCTTGTGCCGCCCACCTGCTGAAATATGACTCGGTGCATGGCCGCTGGGACCGAGAGGTGCATGCAGACGGTTCCACGATTGTGATTGACGGCAAGCGGATGGGCTACAGCCAATCACCCAGCATCGCCGGA
>PDZU01000043.1 GCA_002753095.1 Magnetococcales bacterium | reverse complement strand
CTGTGCCCCGCAGGGGCACGCCTTGGGAGGGCGGATGCCCGACTTTTAACCGTGATGTATTGTGCTTTCTGCGGGGAAAACCCATTGGGAGGCGGTGCGCATTGGCGCAGAAAAGCGCGCCAAAAAGCAAAGGCAAAGGCGAAAAGATTAAAAGCAAAGGCAAAGGCGAAAAGATTAAAAGCAAAGGCAAAGGCGAAAAGATTAAAAGCAAAGGCAAAGGCGAAAAGATTAAAAGCAAAGGCAAAGGCGAAAAGATTAAAAACAAAAGATCAAAAGCAAATTCCCATGGCTCCGCCCTGGACCCGCCAGGGGCGATGATCGCCCCTGGACCCCGCAGAAATTTATCAAATGGTAAACCGCACCAACGCCTGATTCAACTCCTTGGCAATCCGGGTCAAATCCTTGGCCCGACCGTTGACCGTATCACTCAACGAGCGTACATCCCGCGCGGTCTGATTGACCCCACTCATATGTTCCGCCACCTGCGACGAGGCCCGCGAGACACCATGCATGTTACGGGTAATCTCCACAACCCCATGGGTCGCCTCTTCAATGTTGCGCGAAATCTCATTCATCCCCGTCGAAGAGTTGGCCACATTGCGGGTCACCTCGCGAATGCCAGAGGAGATCTCGCTCATGCTGCGGAACACATCATCAATACCCCGCGAAGCTTCACTGACCCGATGGGTTACCTCGTTGGCCTCACGGGCCACATCGCTGATCGAACGGTTGATCTCTTCCAACGCACTGTTCTGCTCGGTTACCGAAGTGAAAATGTCGGTATTAGCCGCCCGCAAACGCACAATACTCCCCCCAACCCGATTGATGGCCTCACCCACATTGCTGGAATAAGAACGCACCGTCTCAATGCGTCCAGAGATGGTCTTGGTTGCCTCACTGGTCTGGCGGGCCAACTCCTTGACTTCGTTGGCCACCACGGCAAACCCTTTACCCGCCTCACCCGCACCCGCCGCCTCGATGGCCGCATTGAGCGCCAACAGATTGGTCTGCGTGGCAATGTTGTTGATCACCATCACAATCTTGCCAATCTCCTGCGTCGCCTTGGTCAACTGCTCCATCACACCCAAGGTTTCACGCGATTGATTGGAAGCCTCATCCGCCTCAGTAGCCGCCGACTGGCAACGATCCCGCATCTCCCGCAAGGAGGCGCCAATCTCTTCGACTGCCGCCGCTACCGTCCCTACATTGTGGCTGGCACGGGCCGCCGAATCGTTCACATGCTGCAGACTGGTGCTGGCCTTCTCCCCGGAAGCAGCCACCGTGGATAGATTGATGGTCGCCTCCTCTGCCGAAGCCGAAATGGTGTGCATGGTGCTGCTCAAAGTCTCCGAAGCACCAGAGATGGTCTGCATATTGGCATCCATCTGCTCAGTGGAGGCCGAAACCGTATGCACATTGTGGCTCATCTCTTGGGTGATACCAGCCACCTTGTCGGACTGGTCGCTCAATCTGACCGATGAGTTGCTCATGGAACTGGCCGTATCGGTCAACTCACCCGCACTCTGCTCCAACAAACGGGCCTGTTCACTGATACGCAAAAACATCTGTCGCAAATTGGCCGCCATTTCATCCATGGTCTGCGCCAACACACCAATCTCATCGTGCCGTTTGGCGGCAGCATCATGGTGTACCGTTAAATCACCCTCCGAAATGCGGCGCACAAAACCCATCACTTGACTCAACGGCTTGGCAATGGATGAAGCAATCAGCGAGGAGAGCGTCATCACCAACAGCACAGCCACAATGCCGTTGATCAGCAGATAAAGCGAACGCCGATCATTCAACTCCTCTGCCTGTTTTTCGTAAGAACCACCCAGCGTGATTGCCTCCTTGACCAGCACATCGATGGCTTGACGATGCTCTTCGTAGCGACTGCGCAACGGACCAAACGCCACCAGACCGGCCTTGCTGCGATTTTGTGCCAACAAAGCCGGGAAATAGTCACGAAAGAGAATTTCATAGAACTGCTGCGCCGCACGGTGCATGGTACCGGTCAACATCTCCTTTTCCTGGCCATGGGTGAGATGCGTGCTCCAGTAGTCAAAACGCGCATTGTACTCCCTGCGCAACACCTCCATACGCTCCATGGCCGCCCGCACCCGATCCTGTTCCATTTCACCCAGCGTCTGCAGCGCCAGGGCGTAGGATTCCAGAATGTACAACGGCGGCGGCAAGATGTCGGCTAAAAAATCCTTGTCCTGAATGATCTCCCGGTAGATCGGACCATGCACCTGCACCAGACTCAACGTGTTGTAGGTCAGATAGCCGAAGACCGCAAACCCGGTCAGGAAAAAAGCCATCAACATGTGCAGTTTGGAGGATATTTTGATGTTATCCAGATAACGCATCCGGGCGATCTCCTTAACCGATATGGATCATGATAGGCACAGACAAGCAGATCATCAGCCGGGCGCTGCCTGGGCTGCGGGTTGCGACGCTGTTTGTCCGGTCATCAGCTCGCGGAAAATATCCCGCACATGGCTCATGTGGGTATGACGCACCCCATTGGTGCCGGTAAAAATCAAGCCGCGCTCCAGATCACCCTGCTGGGCGCGATGCAACGCTTCGGCGATACAAAAGGCATCCTTGACCGCGCGACAGCTACACTCTTCCAGACAGGTGGCAAAGCATTTGTTCGCCACCCTGCCCCCCTGCAACAGAGTACGGGTGAACGGCGAGCTTAAGGCCCGTCCGGGCAGACCGGCGGGGGAGTCGATGATCACCACATCGCTCTCTTTGGCGTCAATGAAAGCCTGTTTGTAGCGTTCATCGGCATCGCACTCATAAGTGCAAAGAAAACGGCTGGCCATCTGCACCCCCTTGGCCCCCAAGGCCAACGCGTGGTCGATGTCGGCGCGATCCCAGATACCACCCGCAGTAATAATGGGGATTTCATCGTTGTATTCGCTACGCGACCATTCGGCCAACTGGGGCACGACCTGATCGGCGGCATACTCTGCCGAAAAAAGTTGATTGCGGCGTACTCCCAGGTGACCCCCGGCGGTATTGGGATCCTCGAAGAGGATGGCATCCGGCAGGCGGCGATAGAGCTTGCGCCAGCGGGCAGCCAACAGACGGGCGGCCCGCAAAGAGGAGACAATCGGCACCAGGGC
Source organism: Magnetococcales bacterium (assembly GCA_002753095.1). Taxonomy (GTDB): domain Bacteria; phylum Pseudomonadota; class Magnetococcia; order Magnetococcales; family Magnetaquicoccaceae; genus Magnetaquicoccus. The sequence continues at coordinate 19,536 of PDZU01000043.1, read as the reverse complement.
GGTGCTGGGATGGCTGGCGGCAAACTCCGGCAGACGCAGGGGAAGACCAGCCCCGGAGATGATCAATTGCGCCCCATACTCCACCGAGGTACGCACCATGGCTTCAAAGTCACGGATGGCCACCATGCAGTTGGTGCCGATGATCCCCTGCGGGCTGGCCTCTCTGGCCAGATGCAACTCATCGATCAGGGCCTTGACGTTGGCCTGATAATAATCTTTGCCCTTTTTGTAATATTTGGAGGCCAAAGAGAGGGCCACGGTGGCGATGATGCCCACACCACCCTCATTGGCGACGGCGCTGGCCAAACGGTTCGCCGAAACACGCACACCCATGCCGCCCTGAATGATGGGTACCGGGATGGTATACTCTCCAATCTGCAGAGGAGGCAGGGGGGGCAGTGGAGGGTTGGGTAAAGTCATGGTGGATCCAATCGTCAAATGGTTCAAAACGCAGCAGGGATTATTCCCACTGGGCCCAGTCGGGTTTGGTGGCCGTGACCTGGTTTCCCTGGATCAGCAGGGATCCTTGGGCATGGCTCACCTCGGCACTCTGCAGAATGGCCAACCCCACCCCGCTTTGCGGACAATAGCTGGTCAGTTGACCAATCTCCTTGCCATCGGGACGGAGCACGGCGCATGGTGTTTCCCAGGCCATTTTTTGTGGTCCTCTGACCTGGAATAACCTTTTTTTGAGTGTGCCACGGTGATGGGTACGGGTTGTGGTCTCCTGGCCCACGTAGCACCCTTTGCTGAAATCGACGCCGTTCAACTCCAACAGACCGGCTTCCAGGGGCAAGGTCACGTCGGGTGTCCACTCGTTGCCTCCTCTGGGCAGGGCATGCTGCAGCCGGTACTGCTGCCAGGCGCTCCAACCGGCAGGTGGTAAAATCTCTGCAAACCGCCTGCTTATGGTACTCCACCCCTCTTGCGGAAGCAACAGCCGCCAGCCAAATTTTTCATGACGGGGATCCTGCCACAAACGCCAGCCGGGCTGGGGAATCCAGGTCTGTCCCAGGCTGGCCTGTTCCAGCTTCAGCTCTGGAAAAAGCGCCAGCAAAGCCTGCACCGCCTCTGGTCCGACCACGCCAAGCAGATAAAAATTTTGATTTTGCTCCTGCACGGTTACTTTACTGCGCAGGCGATAAAAATGCAGTTTCTGTATCAACTCTGGCAGGCGATCCGGTTCTGTAAGCAGCAGCAGTTGCTCGGCACTGTCGTTTTGACCATACTCCACCAGGGTAAAATCCCAGAGGAAACGGCCTTGCGGCGTCAACAGCGTCGAGTAAAGGGTACGATCCGGCGCCAGACGATTGATTTGGTTGGTGGTCAGACCGGAAAAAAAGTCTCGTCGTTCTGCCCCGGCGATGGCCACTTTGCCCATGTGGCTGAAATCGACCCAGGCTGCCTTCTGCAGCAGGTTTTGATATTCAGCGTCTGGATTGCCAAAATCTGCAGGTGTGGCTGCACCCCGGTCTTGTGCCCAGTGGGGGGTCACGGACAAAGAAACATAAAATGGCTGCACAGGAAAAACTCCTTGTCAAGCGATGGGTCGGGTAAGCACAATGCGCGCTGGATGATTCACATCCGGGAACAAGAGAGGCGGCGGCAGGCCGCCACGACCGTATCACGAAAGGTGCAACCGTCATGAATACATTTCGTTCTGCCTGGATTCAAGGGCGCACAGGCAACGTTACTCAGATGCATTATGCCCGGCAAGGGGTGATTACCGAAGAGATGCTCCATTGCGCCAGGGAAGAACAGTTGGAACCGGAGTTGGTGCGGGCTGAGGTGGCACGTGGACGCATGGTTATCCCGGCCAATATTCGCCATCCAGAGTTGCAGCCGTTGGCCATCGGCATTGCGGCCCGCTGTAAGATCAATGCCAACATCGGCAACTCGCCGATCTCCTCCGGCATGGACGAGGAGTTGAACAAGCTGCAACTGGCCCTGCGTTATGGAGCGGATACGGTGATGGATCTCTCTACCGGGCGCCACATTCCGGAAATTCGCCAAGCTCTGTTGCGCCATGCGCCGATTCCCCTGGGTACGGTACCCATTTATGAGGCGGTGGAAAGAGTCCCGGATGTGCGCCATCTCACCGCTGACACCATCCTGCAGGTGATCGAAGAGCAGGCCCAGCAGGGGGTGGACTATATGACGGTCCATTGTGGTGTGGTATGGAAAGTTTTGCCGTTGATCGAGTCCCGTATCACCAAGATTGTCTCCCGTGGTGGGGCTTTGATGGCGCAATGGATGTTGTATCATGAGCAGGAAAATCCGCTCTTTACCCATTTTGACCGTCTGCTGGAGATCTGTGCCCGTTATGATGTGACCTTGTCGTTGGGGGATGGTTTGCGGCCTGGATGTCTGCATGATGCCTCCGATGCGGCGCAGTTTACCGAATTGAAAGTTTTGGGTGAACTGACCAAACGGGCCTGGGAGCAGGATGTGCAGGTGATGATCGAAGGACCGGGCCATGTGCCTTTGGACCAGATCGAGATGAACATGGAACAGGAGCGGGAACTGTGTCATGAGGCCCCTTTTTATGTATTGGGACCGTTGGTGACCGATATTGCCGCCGGTTATGACCATATCGCCTCGGCCATCGGTGGTGCGGTGGCAGCCTGGAAGGGGGCTTCCATGCTCTGCTATGTCACCCCCAAGGAGCATTTGGGTTTGCCCAACGCCGAGGATGTGCGCAACGGAATCATCGCCTACAAAATTGCCGCCCATGCGGCGGATATCGCCCGCAAGCGTCCTGGCGCACGGGATCGGGATGATGCAATGAGTCGGGCACGCTATGGTTTTGATTGGAACCGGCAGTTTGCTTTGGCTTTGGACCCGGACCGGGCGCGTGAATATCATGACGAAACGCTGCCGCACGAATCCCATAAATCGGCGGAGTTTTGTTCCATGTGTGGTCCGCGTTTTTGCGCCTACAAGTTGTCGCGGGATGTGACTGCCCGTTATCAGGGGATCGCGACCCAACTGATGCCTGATTTTTGCCCGGAATCCCCGGCGGCGTAAATTTCTGCGGGGGTCCAGGGGCGATCATCGCCCCTGGACCCTGTGATCATTTTTAAAGCATTAACGGATCTTTTTGTTAAAAATACCATATAGGACAACATAGGTGACGGATACCCCATGCGGACCTGTCAAGCTTCGCAGGATCCGCCGCATCTCTCCGGCAGAGTTGGGGCGATAACCGGGCACGGGCAGATGGGCCCCGATGGCACGTAGTCCGCGTAAAAAATCCAACCCGGAGGCGTGCTGTACGGTGATCTCCTCCTCTTCCAGAACACAGTCGGCGGGGGAGGGCCAAGCAGCCTGCCAGGCGCTGGCACTGGGATAACGGTGTAAACCGTGCACCACCCCTGCGGCCTGACAGGCGGACTGCCATTCGTGAAAGGTTCCTGGGGCCAGTGTGGCCATGGCGATGCTGCCACCTGGACGCAACAGCGCGTGGTAGCGGCGCAAAGCCACACAGGGCTGGGCAAACCACTGCATCACCATGCTGGCCGCAATCAGATCAAACTGCTCTCCGATAAAGGGAGGATTCTCCCCATCCAGCACGGCAAAATGGAGCCTTTCGGAAGAGGAGGGGGCCAACGTGGTGCGACAGCGTTGCACCATCGGCGCGGAAAGATCGCTGCACAACAGAGATCCCAGCGGCCAGCGCCGATGCAAGTGGGCACTGAGCAGACCGGTACCACAGCCCAACTCCAACATGTCAGGAGCGCGCACAGATAGGGCAATACGACCGGCCAACCGTTCCGCCACCAGACGTTGCACCTGGGCGTGTTCGGTATAGGCGTCGGCTTGCCCAAAGGCTTCCCGAATGGCAGACAGCGCAGACAAACCGTTTTGATTAGGTGACATCATGCGGCCCAGCGGGCAAAAAGTGTTGAATAAAGCGGGCACAGGCCAATGGCTGCGTCACCGGCAGCAAATGGCCCCCCTGCGGCAACCACTGGCACTGTTCTGGAGTAAAACAGCGGCGACTCAAAGCCTGCGGGACAATCTGATCATCACAGGCAGCCAGATTGGCAACCGTCCCCTGCCATTGCCGCAAACTCTCCCGACCATCCCAGGTGGCCAGCCACTCCAACCCCTGCAGCAAAGGGGCCGTATCGGCAATGTGTACCGGAACCGCCAATTCACTCCCACCCTGGCGGGCAAAATCCCGCAAAACGGCCTGTGGATCGATTGGCAAGCGTTGCTGCATGCGCTGCAACAGGCGGGGTGCTACCCCTTCCGGAAAATCGTCACCCCGAACAAAACGGCTGAAGGCCGTGATCCCCAGCAAAGCACGACAACGGGCGCGCCAGGGGGCCTGGGGCAACTGTTGCAACAGCCAGAGCAATCCCAAAGAGTGACCCACCGCCCAAATGGGCCGCCCCTCTGGCAACTGTAGCTCACGCGGCGGGGCAAAAAAGCCCAGATCCGGCGTCAAACAGGTATAGCCCGGCAGATGACGACGCACCGCCTGCCATACCCCGGCTCCCAACCCCCAACCATGCACCAACAACAGCACAGGCGCGCCAGCCTGATCATCCGTCCAACTCATTGCCGGAACAACGTCCCGATACCTTGATCGGTGAAGACCTCCAGCAACAAGGCGTGTTCGATACGTCCATCGATGACGTGTACGGCCTTGACACCCGCCTCCAGAGCCCGCCGACACATCTCCACCTTGGGAATCATGCCACCAGTGATGATGCCGTCATAAACCATCTTGCTGGCCTGCTCCAAAAACAATTGACTGATCAGGCTGCCCTGACCATCCAGCACACCGGCCACATCGGTCAACAAAATCAACTTTTCTGCCTTGAGGGCCATGGCCACATGACCGGCCACCGCATCGGCATTGATGTTGAAAGTCTCTCCATTGATGCCAACCCCGACCGGGGCCAATACCGGAATAATATCGGACTGTTTGAACAGTTCGAGCAGATCGGTTTCAATCTTCTGCACATCTCCCACCCAGCCCAGATCGATCAACTCCGGCTCTTCGCTGTCGGGACCAGGGCGCACATGCGTCCGCTTGCGGGCCAAAATGGTGGAACCATCCTTGCCAGAAAGACCCGCCGCCCGTCCCCCATTGCGGTTGATCAGGTTGACAATCTCCTTGTTGACCTGCCCAGCCAAAACCATCTCTACCACATTGACCGTCTCTTGATCGGTAATGCGCTGTCCATCAACGAATTGTGATACCAGCCCCATTTTTTTCATGGTCTGCCCAATCTGCGGCCCCCCCCCCGTGGACAATGACCGGATGGATGCCTACCTGACGCAGCAAAATGACATCCTGGGCAAAACTGGCCTTCAATGCTTCATCCACCATGGCATGGCCACCATATTTGATCACGAAGGTTTTGCCTTCGAAACGACGCATGTAGGGTAGTGCCTCGATCAAGACGCGGGCCTTTTCAATCCGGACCGGTAAACTCATTTTGTTCCTCCTGGACGTTGGGTCATGTTTTCCATTAGACTATCAAGCTGATTTTTATATGCGCTTGCCGCTTTTGCCGCAGTCGCGGTCGGTTCCCTTTCCATCCCCAATCGGTATGACGATGATCGAAAATCTCTCCCACCGGTCAGAGAATGGGGCGCAACACGCTTCTTTGCTGACACGCCTGTTGCCCGCTCTGGTCCTGTTGGTTTTCTGTGGAACGGCTGCGCCACTGCAGGCAGAAAATGGTTATGCGGTGGACGACTGCCGCGTGCTCATGCGGCGCGGACCAGAAACGCGCTATAAGATAGTCCAGATGCTCAAGATTGGCGAGGAACTGGAGATTCTGGAAGATGATCGCGCCTCCGGTTGGGCGCGGGTGCGGGCCACCGCCTCCGGTGCAGATGGGTGGGTGTTGCGGCGCCTGATCTCGCCGGATATGCCGCCCCAGGTGCAGTTGGATACCATTCGCGAAACGCTGCGCCGGGCAGAAGAGGAGCGCAGCCGCCTGCGTACCGAAAACGAAGAGTTGCGTAAACGGGTCGGTTCCCAGGAAAAATTGGAAGCAGAACTGGCGCGCATCCGGAAAATTTCCCAAAATGCTCTGGAGATCGAACGGGAAAATGAGTCCCTTTCCCAGAAGGTGCGCACTCAAGAGCAGGAGATGAAACAGCTCTCCGACGACAATCGCATCCTGGAACGACAGACGGATACCTCCTTTTTTCTGGCCGGTTCGGCGGTGTTGGTCATCGGCATGATTACCGGAGCCGTTCTGGCACGGCGGCGCCGTTCGTCATTTGGTTCATTGGAATAGCGGAGTCCGATATGGGTTGGAAACTGGTGGTGGTGACAGTACGGCCCCAGTTGACGGAACGCATCCTCAACGCGGCCCGCCAGTCGGGGGCCATGGGTGCCACCATTATCCCGGCGCGGGGCACAATTCCCCAGGAGAGTCGTTCCTTTCTGGGGTTGGCGCTGGACAATCAACGGGACTTGATTCTGTTTTTGTTGGACGAAGCACGGGTTTTGGCGGTGACCCGTGCCATCCACCTGGATGGCGACCTGGACGCGCCCGGCACAGGCATGCTGTTCGTGCTGGATGTGGAACAGGCCCTGGGGCTGCGCGGTCAACTGCTGGCCTCCGAAACGGAAATTCGCGAGCAGTATAATTGACGATGGCACTGCCCGGCCAACTTCCCCCCATCCACCCTTTGCGTTTCAGTTGTTCCGATCTTGATGCCTGAATGTGATGCTTTGTCCCGGCTGTTTTCTGTGCCCTCTCCCTCTGTTCCGTTGCTTTTGGCACCGATGGCAGGGATTACCGATTGGCCGTTTCGCACCCTGGCCCGCCGCTACGGCGCCGACCTGACCGTCTCCGAAATGGTTGCCTCGCAAGCCATGGTGCGCCATACGGCCAAAAGTCTGAAGATTGCTGCCCCCTATCCAGATGGCGCAGAGCATGGGCAAGAGTCTCTGGTTGCCGTCCAGATTGCCGGAGCGGATCCAGAGGTGATGGCCAACGCCGCCCGCATGAATGCCGAGCTGGGGGCAACCCTGATCGACATCAACATGGGCTGCCCGGTCAAAAAAATTGCCAAGAGCCATGCCGGGGCTGCCCTGATGCGCGATGAACGGTTGGCTGGTCGGATCATGGCCGCCGTCGTGGCAGCGGTGCCCGTACCGGTGACCATCAAAATCCGCCTGGGCTGGGATGATCAACAACGCAATGCCCTCAATATTGCGCGCATTGCCCAGGAGTCGGGCATTCGGGCAATCACTGTCCATGGTCGCACGCGGGCGCAAATGTATCATGGTCAAGCCGACTGGCAGTCCATCGCTGCCATTAAGGCCGGAATCTCCCTGCCGGTGGTCGGCAATGGGGATGTCACCAGCCCGCAACAGGCCAAAGAGTTGTGGCAGTTGAGTGGTGTGGATGGTATCATGATCGGCCGTGGGGCCATTGGCAGACCCTGGATTTTTCGGGAGATCGCCCACTACCTGCAAAAGGGTAGCGAACTGCCGCCCCCAACATGGCCGGAAAGAAAAGCGTTGATCGAAAACCACTATGCACAAATCATCGCCTATCATGGCCCGGTGCTGGGTAATCGCTTGGCGCGCAAACATCTGGCTTGGCATACCCGTGGCCTGGTTGGGGGAGGACAGTTTCGGGAACAGTTGAACCATTCGCCCGATGCAGAGAGTACGGGACGGTTGTTGACAGCTTTTCTGGCAGGCATTGAGGAGTCCTGATGGTTCGGTTCAGCCCGGAGGTATTGTGGGATCAATTGACCACCGGTGTGGTGGCGGTGGATCATGAAGATCGGGTGCGTGCGGTCAACACGGCAGCCGAACGCCTGTTGGGACGGGCCCGTCGCCATCTGTTGGGCGTACCGTTGGAACAGCTCCTGCCCGGTCATCCGGTTGCCTTGGATTTGATCCATCGCGCCCGCAACCTCTCCATGCCCTGCCGGGTGCGTACCGCCCACCTGACCCCTTCGCCCGGCATCACCCTGTCGGTCTCCCTGACCGCCGTTCCTCTGGAAGATGCCGGCGGGCACGATATCGGCGCCCTGCTGCAGTTGGAAGAGACCGGCACGCTGGAGCGCATCGAAGAGGGGCAACGGCTGAATGCCACCCTGGACTCTCTGGAAACCCTGGCGCTGACTGTGGCCCATGAGATCAAAAATCCCCTGGCCGGTATTCGCGGTGTTGCCCAACTGCTGGAAATGGAAGATGAAAGTGGCACCATTGTCACCTGTACCGCCCTGATCTGTGCCGAGGTGGATCGTATCAGCCGCCTGCTCGATGCCCTGTTGGGGTTGGCCGACCGACACGCCACCCTCAACGAAGCGGTCAACATCCACGAAATTTTGGACCATGTGGTCCGCCTGTGCCCCGGCAATCAACCCCGCATCAGCAAGGATTATGATCCATCGCTGCCCGCCATTCGCGGGGATCGGGATCAATTGATCCAACTGTTTTTGAATCTGGTGCAAAATGCGCGGGATGCCGCCGGTTCGATGGGGCTGGTCTGCCTGCACACCCGCATCTCCACCCAGGTTCGCCTGGAGCAGGGACGGCGGCAGCGCCATTTGATTGTCGAAGTGCGGGATAACGGTCCTGGCATTGCCGAATCGGTACGACAGCGCATGTTCTTGCCCTTTGTTACCAGCAAACCGAAAGGGGCTGGCAATGGCTTGGGGCTGGCCATCGTGCAAAAGATTGTGCATGACCACGGTGGACAAATTGAGGTGGCGGAACAGACCGGACAAACCATCTTTCGCGTACTATTACCTGTCAGCGTGCCATGACCATGAGCAACCGCCCCCCTTCTGCGGCAGCGCACCCCACTCGGACCATCCTGGTTGCCGATGATGACCATGCCATGCGCTATGTTCTGGAACAGGCTCTGGGTCGGGCCGGTTATCGGGTACACAGTTTTGCCAACGGCAAGGCCCTGCTCGATTTTGCCAGCGAAACCCCAGCCGATCTGGTTATCACCGACATCGTCATGCCCGCCGGTTCCGGCCTGGATCTGCTGCAAACCCTGCACGCCCGGCAACCAGAACTGCCGGTGATCGTGATGACGGCGCAGAGTACCCTGAGCCATGCCGTGCAGGCCTTTGAGCGCGGCGCCTTTGAATATCTGGCCAAACCGTTTGACATTCGGCGCATGATCGATCTGGTGGCCCAGGCCATGGAACGGCATCAGGTCAGTCGCCCCCGACCGGCGATAACCACCGAGTTCAGCCGTTTTGGCGGCTTTGTTGGTCTTTCCCAGGCGATGCAGGAGCTGTTCCGCACCATTGGGCGATTGGCCAATTCGGAGATGACCGTCTTGATTCATGGCGAATCCGGTACCGGTAAGGAGCTGGTTGCCCGTGCCGTGCATGATCATTCTCCCCGTCGCCAAGGCCCTTTTACAGCGATCAACATGGCCGCCATACCGGCCAATTTGATCGAAAGCGAGCTGTTTGGTCACGAAAAGGGGGCGTTCACCGGGGCAGTTGCCCGCCACCATGGCCATTTTGAACGGGCCAAAGGGGGAACCCTTTTCCTGGATGAGATCGGTGACATGCCGATGCAGGCGCAAACACGCCTGTTGCGCGTTTTGCAGGGGGGATCCTTTACCCGCGTTGGCGGTACGGAAACCCTGAAAGCCGATGTACGCATCGTAGCCGCCACCCATCAAAATCTCCCCTCGGCGATTGTCGAGGGACGCTTTCGCGAGGATCTTTTTTACCGCCTGAATGTGGTACCTTTGTATGTGCCCTCGTTGCGCTCCCGGCGTGAGGATATCCCGTTGCTGGTGGACTATTTCCTGGCCAGGGCAGGACAACGACTGGGCTTGCCGCTGAAACGGATGTCGCAGGAGAGTTTGGCAGAGTTGATGGCCTACGATTGGCCCGGCAATGTGCGCGAATTGGAAAATCTTATCCATCGTTTGATGGTGTTGACCCCGCAAGAGATGATTCAACGCGAACACTTGAACCTGCCACGGGGGGGAAAGTTGCCGGGCAGCTATGAGGTGGCGCGGGAAATGACCACCCCGACCCTGCCAGCGACCATGGAAGAGAACAGCCCGGAACATAATTTATTACGCTACCTGGACACATTTTTTACTTCTGCCAACTGGAAAGAGTGTGATAGCCTCTACGATCTTGTGGTGAATCGCATCGAGAAGGCGCTCTTTGATCGTGTACTATTGGAAACCGCTGGCAACCGGGTGATGGCGGCGCGCCTCTTGGGGATCAACCGCAACACGCTGCGAAAAAAAATTCAGGATCTTGACGTGAATGTGAAAAGATGAGAGGTTCAGACGTTGACAGAGGGAACGGCTTTTTTTAGCATGGTGTCCAAGGCGGGGTGAAGATGCAGGGTAACGATAACTTCTCCCCGGCGGAGCCGTCGCCCACCCTGCCGCATGGCAAACCCTCGCAGCAAGGCATGGGAATGGGTATGCGCATGGCCACGGATATGGTGGTGGCCACGGTGATTGGCGTTGCCATGGGCTATTATTTGGACCGGTGGTTGGGTAGCCAGCCCTGGTTGACCATACTGTTTTTTTTCTTTGGCGCTGCAGCCGGATTTCGCATGATGTACCGCTCGGCCACTGCAACAACGACGTAAATCGTGTTTCGTTACGGACTGAATCGGGGAGTTAAGCAACGTGTTATTGACCGCCACCGCCATAAGTGCCGAAGCCGCCCAGGCTGCAGCCGCAGCGGCACCCCGCATGGATCCCCTGCACCATTTTCAGGTGATCAAATATGTGGAAATCGCCCCGTTAGGACTGGATATTTCAGTTTCCAATTCCGTATTATGGATGTGGATTTCGGTTGCGGCAGTTTTTGCATTTTTCCGTTATGCGATGCGGGAACCGGCATTGGTACCGGGCCGGTTGCAGAGCATCGCCGAGGCAGGGTATCTTTTCATTCGCGGTATTGTCGATGAAAATATCGGCCACGGTGGCAAGCCGTATTTCCCGATGATTTTTTCATTGTTTTTCTTTGTGTTATTCTGCAACTGGACAGGTTTGATACCGGCCTCTTTCACGGCGACTTCGCAGTTGATTGTGACGGCGACGTTGGCGTTGGGAATCTTTTTTCTGTCGATTTTTCTGGGTTTTTATAAGCACGGCGTCAAGTTTCTCGGCTTTTTCGTCCCCTCAGGTCTGCCGGTATTGTTGCTGCCGTTGATGGTGCCGATTGAGATCATTTCCTTTTTGGCGCGTCCTGTCTCGCTGTCGGTGCGTTTGTTTGCCAACATGACGGCAGGGCATACGGTTTTGGGTGTGTTGTTCTTTTTTTCGGCGACGCTGCCCTGGGTTGGTTCGTGGCTACCATTCGGATTTTCGGTGGTATTTACAGCGGTGGAAATTTTCATTGGCTTTATTCAAGCCTATATTTTCACCATTTTGACGTGTGTTTATATTAACGATTCGTTGCATCTGCATCATTGATAAGGCTGCAACGGGTCAAGTTTTCAGCCCGCGAGACTCGCGACTTGCAATTTAGTTTAGGAGAGATGACACGATGGAAAGCCTACCTGCCTCCTTCATAGGTATGGGATTGGCCGCCGCAGGGCTGGCTGGTTCTGGCATTGGACTGGGATTCATGTTCGGCAAGGCGATTGAGGCGTTTGCGCGTCAGCCTGGGGCCGAGGCGCAGTTGTCCAAGTATGTGTGGATTGGCGCGGCCTTTGTTGAGGCCATTGCGTTGTATGGATTGGTGTTGGCGTTCATCATCATGGGCAAGGGTTGATCTCGATGATCTCAAGCGCATATGCCGCTGCGGAGGGGCATGCCCAATCGTCGGGTTTGCCGCAGTTTGAGTCCAGTGTTTTTGCGTCGCAGATGTTCTGGACGGTGGTATCGTTTTTTGTCTTGATGTATCTGTTGAACCGGTATGTCATTCCGGCGATCAACGATATTTTAGACAGCCGCAGTAAGAAGATTGGTGAGGACATTCAGCAAGCGGAGAAGTCACGGGTAGAGGCGGAGCGGGTATTGGCCAACTATCGTGATCAGGTGGAGCGGGCGCGTCAATTGACGGCCACGACCTTGGACGAGGCACGGATTGAGGCAGCAGCGATTCGTGAGCAGGCTCTGGCGGAGTTGAATGAGGAACTCAACAAGAAGAAGGCATCTGCGGTTGAGGAGATTGAGCGCACACGCATCCAGGCCATGGAGCAGGTACGCGAGGCGGCGGTGGAGTTGGCCATGTTGGCAACGGAGAAGTTGATTGCCAAGACGGTTACCAAGCCCAAAGCGGAGAGCATGGTGAAAGAGGCGTTGGAGCATATGGAGAAGAACCGTATCGGCATGCACTGAGGCGACTTGGTGTAAAGCAGTACGGTTATAGAGCGGTAAACGAGGCCGGATCCTTACGCAAGGATTCGGCCTTTTTCATTCTGGTGTACAGATGGTTCGATTTGGTCAAGATGACGGCAAGGCCATTGTGTCTCCTCGCAGTGCAGTCGGCTAGAGCAACGGATTCCTCATTCGTAGGTTATGCACTCAAATTCCGTTTCTCATGCTTCCATTGGCGTGTTTCGGGACTTGGAAATACGTTTGACGTAGCACATCGTTAAGGGGTATTCTGCGAGGAATCATGGGTGACCATCATGGACAGGAAGGGGGCGTAGGCTGTCCAGTGACTGAACCAGCCAAATACCGGGACAAGAGAACGGAACGGTTTGCAACCGGTGAACGTGTTCGAGAGTTTCAGGCGTTCGAGGAACAAATCAAGAAGCGGCTCGTCATTCTGGAGAGCGCGGTTACCCGTCAGGGGTTGATGCTGCTACCAAGCAATCGCTTTGAATCCCTGGGTGGAGACCGCAAGGGACAGTTCAGCATCCGTATCAACCAGCAGTGGCGTGTTTGTTTCGAGTGGCCTGATGGTGCCACAAAACCGTTCAACATCGAAATTGCTGATTACCATTGAGCGAGAAACCATGGACACGACCGAGAGAAGGCCGATATACCCAATCCACCCAGGAACGGTACTGGCTGACGAGTTGGAAGAGCTTGGAATGAGTGCTGCTGACCTTGCAAGGGCTCTTCATGTACCCTCCAACCGGATATACCAGCTCATCGCTGGCAAGCGTGCCATGACAGCGGATACTGCCATTCGGCTGGAACAGTGGTTGGGGGTGGAGGCAGGGTTTTGGTTGAACCTCCAGAAGAGTTATGAACTGGATGTGGCCATGGCGGAAAACGGTGAGCGAATCCGAGGGAGCATCACCCGTCTTACCCAAACAGCAGAAGCGAATGTTGCCTATTATGCGTGATGGCATGTGAAAACCATTCCGTTTACTGGATTATTGGCTCTCCCAAGTGCATTTGCAATTTGGCATCGTAGTTCTTGAAGATTCCATTTTGGTTGCCGTTGGTATTGTTGGGCGAGCAGATGGCCAAGGGTCAGGAGTTGGACCAGTTGATTCGGCAGAAATTGGGTTCCTTGGGGTATGCGTTCTGATGAGCATGACGGATAAATTTGACCTGTCACCCTTGGAAAGAGCGGTTCAGCGTCTTGATGAGGGATTGCGTCGTTATGAGCAGGATATTTCCGATACTCAGATTCGAGACGGCCTGATTCAACGCTTTGAATTTACCTACGAAATCAGTCACAAGATTCTCAGGAAATTTCTGGCATTGGCATCTCCTTCACCGGATGTGATTGATGACATGCTTTTTCCGGATTTGATTCGCACGGGCAATGAATATGGACTGTTGTTGGGGAATTGGACCGATTGGAAAAAATATCGAGAGTGCAGAGGAAAGACCAGTCATACCTATGATGAAATGATAGCCATTGACGTTGTTCAGTGTATTCCTGTCTTTCTGAAAGAGGCCCGGTTTCTTCTCGAACAACTGCAAAAAAGATTCGGTGAGACGTGAAGAGTCAACCCCCGATTGATATCCGCCCAGACCACCTGCAAATCGTCCTGGATATTTTAAAAAAGCATGTGCCCAACCATGAGGTGTGGGCCTTTGGATCTCGCGTCAAATGGACAGCCAAGGAATATTCGGACCTGGATTTGTGCGTGATTTCTGACCAGCCGCTTGGTTGTGGGGTGAAGGGCGATTTGCTGGATGATTTCTCGGAGTCCGATTTACCCTGGAAGGTGGATGTGGTGGATTGGGCGACGACCAGTGAATCGTTCAGGAAGATTGTTGAGCGGGAGAAGGTGGTGGTGCAAAAATTGGGGTAAGCAGAAAAAAGTAATTCTGCATGGAAAGATATGATTTTTGGAGATTTTGTTGCTCTTCAACGAGGACATGATTTACCTGACCAGGACAGAATACCTGGAGCAGTACCTGTTCTTGGTTCTTTCAGTATCACAGGTTATCATAATACTGCAAAATCAAAAGGACCGGGTGTAACAATAAGGGCGTAGCGGAGCATCTTTTGGCGTATCGGTATATACGGATGCAGATTATTGGGGTCAACTCCGTATAAAGGGGGGGGTGGTCTGGCACACCCAGGGGAGCGGTAAGAGCATCATCATGACCTGTTTTGCCGCACGAGTGATACAGGAAACCGCGATGGAGAACCCGATCATCGTGGTCATCACCGACCGCAACGACCTGGATGGACAACTGTTCGGTGTTTTCTCGCTGGCACAGGATTTGTTGTGGGAACGACCGGTTCAAGCCACCACTCGTCCAAATTCCGCTGAACCAACACCGTTTTGGCACACCTGCAGGGACAACAAGAGCGGGGAGCGTGTACCAGGAGCGCAAGCAGATCATGAAAACCCTTTGCGAAAAGGCCAAGGTAGAGTATTTTCGGTTTCGCCCGACTTTGGATCTTTGAACGCGCTCGCGAACAAGAGTCTCACACAGATTCACACACAGCACGGGCAGTGGAAGAATGATGGCTTGTAACGAATTGATAACAAACAAAGTCCTCGTAGCTCAGCCGGATAGAGCAACGGATTCCTAAATAGGAAACCACGGGCTTCACAACCTCCTCATTTGCAATATGTTTTAATTTTATCAACTAGTTACAGCTTCCAGATTTTAGTGGATTTCCCATCCTTTTTCCGCTTTTGGAACAACATTCTCACACAGAAACACCCGCATTCCAATCCTGGAACGCCAATTCAGACCGAATATGGGCGAAGCGGTTGGTAGCTTCTGCTCTCTTTAGAGTACACCCTGTTGAAAAAGACGGACCCCCTGTAAGACCATTATCAAATGAGTTGATATCTGAGTTTTGATATGCTACTATCACAGCATCTTAAACCTTATTGATGCATTTGGGTGCTGCGATGGCCGTTATCGGGTATGCTCGTGTTTCTTCGTCGTCACAGGACTTGGGGATTCAGCTCTCTGCCCTTACCCACTGTGATGAGGTATTCGCAGAAGTGGAGTCCGGTGCCAAGAAGGACCGGCCAAAGCTCCAAGAACTGCTCCGCTACGTTCGGAAAGGGGATGTGGTGGAGTGTACCCGGCTCGACCGGTTGGCTCGTGACACACATCACTTATTGGAGATTGTCCAATTGTTCGAGAAAAAGGGGGTAGCTCTGAAAATCCAGAACATCTCCTTGGACACCTCCACCGCTACGGGTAAACTTATGCTGACCATGCTCGGTGCCATAAGTGCCTTTGAAAGAGACCTGCTGCGTGAGCGTCAACAGGAAGGAATCGAAAGAGCCAAACGTGAAGGTGTGTATAAGGGTAGGAAACCAACTGCTCGTGCCAAATCTCAACAGGTGCTGGAGTTGGTCAGCCAGGGAGTATCCAAGGTGGATGTGGCCAAGAGAACCGGTATCTCGGTTCCCAGCGTATACAGAATCATAACCTCTGCGACCCAAACCAGCACCACCACCGCATCCTCCTGTTGACAAACAGCATTCACTTAATTCCACCTGTCAGCAGGATGTGGTATGCTCGTCCAGAGGAGTTGCCATGGGTTTGGCTCTCCCGGATGGATGAAATGGGCTGAGTTTCTTGAGAGAGGCAATCCCAGTGACCTTCGAGCAGATAAGGTATGTGGATTGCCCCGGCCCGTAGCGGAGATTGACGAGGAAATGGAGCAGGTGGAAAATGGAAATGATGGACCTCCAAGGGGGTGTGTCGGGGTGATAAACAAATTTTTTATTGATTCCTGCTCCACAGCACTTATAATCGGGGGCAACAACACCCTCCACGCCTCTCATCAGAACGGCGCACCATGGAGGGTTACTTTTTTCTGGAGTGCTGGTTCGTGAAATTCTCGGAACCTGCAACCACCTTCGACGAGCAGCTCGACAAGCTCATCTCTCGTGGCATGGTCATTCTTGACCGAAACGCCGCTCTTCATCATCTCAGACACATCAACTACTATCGACTAAGTGGCTACTGGTACGATTTCGAGTCGGACCATGAGACCCACGCCTTCGTTGCTGGTGTTACGTTTGATGAAGTCATAAATCTGTACATGTTCGATAAAAAGTTGCGTCTGCTGTTGTTGAACGCCATCGAAAGGGTAGAGATTTCTCTGAGGACTCAACTTACCTACCATCTGTCTCACACGTATCATCCACACGCTCATCTCGATTCATCGTTGTTCAAACCAATTTGGCATGGGGGTCGTCCAACGTCCCATGCTGAGAATATAGATGCGCTGCGGTTGGAAGTTCAGAAGAGCCAGGAACCATTCATTCGGAAATTTGACCAATACGAAGAGATACTCCCTCCACTCTGGGCCGTGTGCGAAATCATGATGTTGGGGTCTCTTTCCAGGTGGTATGCCAACTTGGCGAAGAGCAGTGACCGTAATGCAATCGCCAAACTCTACGGTATGGATGAGACCAACCTGGTCTCTTTCGTTCACCACCTTAGCACGGTTCGGAATATCTGCGCCCACCATGCCCGTCTCTGGAACAAAAAGTTCACCTTCCAGTGGAAACTTCCTGGCAAAAGTCCAAAAAATATAAATATTAACTTTAATAATGAGCATCCAAGAAAAATATACAATACACTCGTCATGCTGGCCTACCTGATGGACGTTATTACTCCTGGACATATTTGGCGCAAGCGTCTTCACCACATCATGGACATACATCGCATAGACCCCGAAGCAATGGGATTTCCAAATAATTTCTTAGATTTACCCATCTGGAAAGGGCCTATTATGTGAGTAATTACAAACCCAACGCCATGCCTGAACAACAAAGAAGGGGGGGTATCCTCACATCGCGTTTAGGATGCATAGACTGGACGCGCTGCCTTTGGTAGACTTTTTGGCATTTGCAAATCAACCGTTTCGCTGGGAAACCTTATGAATCAACAATCTCTTTCCGCCCTTGTCTGGTCCGTTGCTGACCTTCTACGGGGTGATTACAAGCAGGCCGAGTATGGCCGGGTCATCCTACCCATGACGGTGCTGCGGCGTCTGGATTGTGTTTTGGCATCTACCAAGGCTGCGGTACTGGCGGAACATGCCCAGAAGTTGCAGATGGGACTTAACCCGGAACCGTTTGTGCTGCGGAAGGCCGGTCAGAGCTTCTACAATATTTCCCCAATGGACATGACCCGATTGAGGGGTGATTCTGACCACATTAAGGAGAATTTATATAGCTATCTCAACGGCTTCTCCCCAGCAGTAAGGGATGTGTTCGAGCGGTTTGAGTTTCACACCCAGGTAGAGCGGTTGGCCAAGGCCGGATTGCTCTATCAGGTGGTGGAAAAGTTCGCCGGATTCGATTTGCACCCGGAATCGGTAAGTAACTACCAGATGGGATTGGTGTTCGAGGAACTGATTCGCCGGTTTGCGGAGTTGTCCAACGAGACTGCCGGGGAACACTTCACCCCGCGAGAGGTGATTCGCTTGATGGTCAATCTGCTCTTCATCGAGGATGACCAGGTATTGGCCACTCCCGGTGTGGTACGGACCCTCTACGACCCCACGGCGGGAACAGGAGGTATGCTCTCCATCGCTGGTGAATATCTGGAAGAACACAACCCCCAAGCCCGGTTGACGGTGTTTGGTCAGGAACTTAACCCGGAATCCTATGCCATCTGCAAAGCGGACATGCTTATCAAGGGTCAGGATGTCTCCAACGTCATCTATGGCAACACGCTTTCTGAGGATGGTCACCCGCACAAAAAGTTTGATTACATGCTCTCCAATCCCCCCTTCGGGGTGGAGTGGAAAAAGGTTGAAAAGGAGGTGCGGAAGGAGCACGAAACCCAGGGTTACAACGGCAGGTTCGGTCCCGGTCTTCCTCGTGTATCGGATGGTTCCATGCTGTTTCTGCTGCATCTCATCGCCAAGATGCGTCCGGTGGTCGATGGCGGGAGTCGGTTTGGTATCGTGTTGAATGGTTCCCCGTTGTTTACCGGTGGTGCCGGGAGTGGTGAGAGTGAAATCCGCCGCTACGTGTTGGAGAATGACCTGCTGGAAGCCATCATCGGACTGCCCACAGATATGTTCTACAATACCGGGATTTCCACCTACATCTGGATTGTCAGCAACCGTAAACCTGCCCACCGAAAAGGTAAGGTGCAGTTGATTGATGCCAGCAGCATGTGGCAGAAGATGAGGAAAAGTTTGGGTTCCAAGAGGAAAGAGCTGTCGGACGAACACATTGACGAAATAACTAAGTTGTTTGGTGGATTTGTTGAAGCAGAACAGGATGGCAAACCCATCAGCCGCATTTTTGCCAACAGCGATTTTGGCTATCGCACCATCACCGTGGAGAGACCGGAACGGGATGCGGCGGGTAAGGTGGTGCTGGGTCAGAAAGGTAAGTTAAAGGGCAAACCCCAACCCGATGCCAAACTGCGGGATACCGAGAATGTGCCGTTGAACGAGGATGTGGAGGTCTATTTCAAACGGGAGGTGCTTCCCCACGCTGCCGATGCCTGGATTGACCACGACAAGACCAAAATCGGCTACGAAATCTCGTTCAACCGCTATTTTTATGTGTTCCAGCCGCCCCGTTCGTTGGATGCCATCGATGCTGACCTTAAAGAGGTGGTGGGACGGATTCAGACGATGTTGACCGAGGTGATGCGATGAGCTTTCCAAGGTATCCAGAATACAAGGACTCCGGGGTGGAGTGGTTGGGGAAGGTGCCGAGGCATTGGCAAGTAAAACGGCTGAAAAATCTATTTGAGATAAAGAAAAGAATTGCAGGAGAGGAAGGTTATGATGTTCTTTCGATTACGCAACAAGGTATTCGAGTAAAGGATACGGATAGTAATGATGGTCAACTGTCAATGGACTACTCAAAGTATCAGTTTGTTGATGTTGGTGATTTTGCAATGAATCATATGGACCTATTAACAGGTTATGTCGATATTTCAGTATTTTCTGGTGTTACAAGCCCAGACTATCGTGTTTTTTCAATCAAGAATATCAACGAAAACAATAGCAACTACTTGTTATACTTGCTTCAGAATGGCTACAGAAGGAAGATATTTTATGCTTTTGGCCAAGGAGCATCACAACTTGGTCGTTGGAGATTGTGTGCTGGTTCAGCGAAAATCGGACAAACCGCATTTGAAAATAAGCTACTATCTGTCTCTTCCTGGAGGTCACCCAGGACTTCGGACTGCGTTTTTTTAGGCATGATGGGTCTATTGTTCC
>PDZU01000145.1 GCA_002753095.1 Magnetococcales bacterium | reverse complement strand
CTCCAGCGGGTTTGAGGGGGATACGGAATCGACGGCGGCCATGTTGCGTTTCAATTATAATTTCTTCCGAGGTGGTGGTGATTTGGCGCGCAGTCGCGAATATGCCAGCCGTCTGGAGCAGGCCCAGGCCCAAAGCGAGCAGATCAAGCAGAGTGTCCGCAAGAATGTGGAAAAATCCTGGCGGACCATTTTGGAATCCCGGCAGAGATTTGCCTCTTTGCAGCAACATGAAGCGGTCAGTACCCAGGTTACCGCCGCCTATCATGAGCAGTTTCTTGCCGATCAACGCTCCCTGCTGGACGTATTGAATGCGGAGAATGAGTTGTTCACCGCGCAAAACAACCGTATCGGGGCCTATTATGGTCTACTTTTAGAGGAGTATCGTCTGATGCTCAACATGGGCACTTTGCAGGTACCCATGGGAGTGGCCCAAAAGAGCAGGCCCACGCCGGTTATCAAACTGCCCACTCCAGGGAGCAACCCGGCGCTGCATGATGCCCATCTGACCTTGCGCAGCACACAATTGACGCTCCAGGAGGGGATCACGCTCTACGATGCGCCCCGCCCAACGGCCAAGCAGGTCAAACAGTTGCCCAATGGGGGCACTTTGCGCATTCTGCAGAGCAAACAAAGTTGGTTCCTGGTTGAGGACGAAGGGGGAACACAGGGTTGGTTGCAGGGCGCCACGGCCAGCGAACAGCCCATACAATCGGGCATGTTCATTTTGCCTGTCGCAACAGAGCCCCAACCGGGGGAGGCCAGCGCACAGGCCACGCACTCCATCGAGGGACCGGAGCACCCCGTCGAAGTTCCAGATACCCCTGCCTCTGTGCAACCCGTGCTGCCTATCGCAGAGATTCCCGACCTGCTGCCACCGGAGTAGCACGACCCATCATGAGGAAAGGCTTCGCCATGTCGTACCGCTGGGTTGGTCTGCTGCTGTATTGTGTCGTGCTGGTTGCTGGGATTGCCTTCCCTGCTCTGGCCGATGCGGAGAGTGACCCGGCAACCCTTTATCTGACCTTTGACGACGGCCCGCGCAACAGCACGCCAGAGATTTTGCAACTGCTGCAGCGGGAGGGATTACCGGCCACTTTTTTTCTCATTGGTTCGCACGTGCAGATCAGCCCCTCACGCCTGAAAACGCTGCAGGCGTTGCAGGAGAGTCCTCTCGTTCAAATTGCCAACCACTCGTTCAGCCATGCCAACGAGCAGTATCGCGCCTTCTACAGCCATCCTGAAGGGGTTTTGGCTGATTTTCAGAAAAACAATCGCACAATCGGCCTGAACACTCCCCCGTATCCCAGTCGCCTGCCCGGTCGCATTGATTGGCGTTTTGCCGAAACCTATGTCAACGACAGTTCGCACCCTTTTCCCAACAAAAGGGGGGTGCCCCGTGAGGTAGAGTTGTTGTTTGGTCAGCAATTTGTTCTGTATGGTTGGGATGTGGAGTGGCGGCGCAATCGACGCAGCAAACAGATGGATGCGCCTGAACTGGTGGCCAAAGAGATCAAGCAGCGCCTGCAGAGTGGACATACGGTGCAGCGCAACAAGGCGGTGTTGTTGATGCATGATCAGAACTTTAGCGGCCCGGAGGGCATTGAGCGCTTACAGACGCTGGTACGGCTTTTGCGCCAGGAGGGGTATCGTTTTGACTGGATGAAAAACTATCTGTCCACCTTTTAAGAATCATCCAGAAAAATGGATACGCGCTTCCAGATTGGCCCGTGAATCGGCATTCTGCAGCGCCTCTGTCAGGGCAATTGCGCCGCTGCGGTAGAGTTGATACAGAGCGGTATCGAAGGATTGCATGCCTGGTTCTCCCCCCTCGGTCAGTGCTGTACGCACCCCGTCCACATCGCCCCGCGCCATCAACTCTGCCACGTAGGGGGTATTCAGCAGCACCTCCACGGCCACGCGGCGCCGTCCATCCAGCCCAGGCAGGAGTCGTTGCGAGACGATACCGCGCAGGTACAGAGAGAGGTCCAGCAATAACTGGTGATGCGCTGCCTGTGGGAACAGGTTGATGATCCGGTTCAGGGCCTGACAGGCGTTATTGGCGTGCAGGGTGGAGAGGGCCAAGTGTCCTGTCCCGGCCAGTTGCAGGGCTGCCTCCATGGTGGTCCGATCACGGATTTCGCCGATCAGCAACAGATCGGGTGCTGCCCGCAGGGCGCTGTGCAGTGCCCGCTCGAAAGAGTGGGTATCCCGTCCCACTTCGCGTTGGTTGACCAGGGAGCGTTGATGGGGATGGATGAACTCCACTGGATCTTCGATGGTCAGGATGTGGCCGCTCAGATTTTGATTGCGGTGCTGCAGCATGGCGGCCAGGGTGGTTGACTTGCCCGAACCGGTCCCCCCCACGACCAGAATCAGTCCGCGCTTTTGCAGCACCAGTTCGCCCAGAATGGCGGGCACTCCCAAGCTGTCCAGGTTGGGGATGCTGGCCCGTATCCAGCGCAGCACCAGGGCTGGTTCACCCTGGCGAAAAAAGGCGTTGCCGCGAAACCGGTTGCCATCCGGCAGGGTAAAAGCGCCATCCCATTCCCGTTGTTGCAAAAATTTCTGCCACTCCTCCTCTGATAACACCTCTTGCAGCATGGTCCGCACGGTATCGGCGGTGAGCGCTTCTCCGGGCAAGGGCAGCATGGCCCCTTCCACTTTCAGATGCACCGCTGCCCCGGGGGTAAAAAACAGATCCGAGCCTTGATGCTGGATCATCTGCTGCAGGTAGGGTGACAGGGTGTTCATGGCATCTCCTCCTTGGCTACCAGGGCCAGTCCTGCTCCGCTTTGTTGCCAATTTTTTGCGCCCTGGCCTTCCAGTTTGATGCGCAGGCGCAACTCGTTGGCGGAATCGGCGTGCCGCAGGGCCTCTTCGTTGTTGATGACGCCTGCCGCGAACAGGGCGAATAGGGCCTGATCGAAGCTTTGCATACCCAACTCGGTAGATTTGCTCATCACCTCCTTGATGGCATGCACCTCTCCTTTAAAAATCAGGTCGGCGATCAGCGGGGAGCGCAACAAAATCTCCACGGCGGCGACGCGCCCTCCTTCTGGGCGACGTAACAGGCGTTGCGAGGCGATGGCTTGCAGGTTCAGGGACAAGTCCATCAACAGCTGGGCGCGTCGTTCGGCAGGAAACAGATTGATGATCCGATCCAGGGCTTGATTGGCGTTGTTGGCGTGCAAGGTGGCCAGCACCAGGTGGCCGGTTTCGGCAAAGTTGATGGCGTGTTCCATGCTTTCCCGGTCACGAATTTCACCGATCAGGATGACATCCGGGGCTTGGCGCAGGGTATTTTTCAGGGCGGCGTGCCAGCTTTCCGTATCGACGCCCACTTCGCGCTGGGTGATCAGGCAGTTGTGGTGGGGATGCACATATTCGATCGGATCTTCGATGGTGATGATATGGCCATAGCTGTGGCGGTTGCGCACGCCCAGCATGGCGGCCAGGGTGGTTGATTTGCCCGATCCGGTGCCGCCGACGACCAGAATCAGGCCGGTTTTGGCCATGACCACCTCCTTGAGAACGGGTGGCAAGCCCAGGGTATCAAAATCCGGTATGGTGGTGGCGATGGTACGCAAGACCAGTCCCGTGCGTCCCTGCTGCACAAAAACGTTGACCCGGAACCGTCCCAGATCTGCCGGTTGGATGGCAAAGTTGCACTCCTTGCTGGCATCGAACTCCTTGTTTTGGCGGTCGTTCATCAAGGTACGGGCCAGGATTTGGGTTGCTGCTGGGCTGAGTGGATTTTCGTTGAGTCGGGTCATGCGCCCGTCTAGTTTGGCTGCTGGTGGAAAACCTGCCGTCAGGAAGAGGTCGGATCCCCCCCGATCTTTCAAGGTACGCAGAAGGTGTAACAGAAAGGGTATTGCTTCTTCGCGTTCCACGGTGCGCCCCCTTAAAACGGTGTTTTAACGAACAAATTTATATGGGGTCCAGGGGAGATTATCTCCCCTGGACCCCGCAGAAATTTATCATCTGGAATGGTCAGACGCTCCAACACCCGGCAACATCAGCGGATCCACCCGCTGTTGCCGCACCAACGCCCCCCAATGCAAATGGGGACCAGTCGCCCTGCCACTCATCCCCACAGCGCCAACCACCTGTCCAGCCGCCACCCACTGCCCCTCCTGCACCGCCATACTGGCCAGATGGGCATACAGCGTGACCACCCCATGACCATGATCCAAGACCAGGGTATTGCCCGTAAAAAAATAATCAACCCCAACCAAAGCCACCACACCAGCGGCAGCAGCCACAACCGGCGTATCCTGGGGGGCCGCAATATCCACCCCGTTATGCGGCTTGCGCGGCTTGCCGTTCAACACACGACGACTGCCAAATACGCCAGAAAAACGCCCCTGCACCGGCTGTTGAAACCCCGCATCATACCCGAAACGCCCACCACGCCGCTCATAAGTGGCAGTAATCGCCCGACTCTCCCGCTCAATACGCGCCAAAACCTCAGGATCCGGCTCAACCTTGGCCTTGGGCAAGGTAATCGGCTCCTCTTTGTAAATACGCGGCGCAACCGTATAAGAACCCTGCAAGCGCTCCACAACCCGACCAGGCTCCTTGATCGTTACCTCCAAGGTTGCTACCCCAACCGGAGCCTCCATATCCAACGGCAACAACGCCCGATGATCGGCAGTAAAGGGAAGCTCCTGCTGCTGCCAACGCCCCGTCACCTGCGCCTGCTCCGATACCCCGCGTACCTCCAACATGACCGCTGCCCCCAACCGAGGCGGCGCAGAAAGCCGCAACTCGGCAGCCCAAAGCGGTACAGTCAATAGCCCAGAGATCAATGAGGAACTCAAGACAAGAAAAGCACTGAATTTTTTCCAAACGGTTGTTCCTGCAACACGGTGCATGTCGGGCTCCGCCCTCCCAAAGCGTGCCCCTGCGGGGCACAGATTTGGGCGCGCTGCGCAGATTTGCTGCGCAAATCTGCTTCGGTAAAAGCGCGCCATTACCAGCAAGGGCTCCGCCCTTGCATCCCGCAAGGGGAGATAATCTCCC
>PDZU01000144.1 GCA_002753095.1 Magnetococcales bacterium | reverse complement strand
AGTCCGGTTTGGCATTCGACATGTTATTCGGCCCGGCCTACAAGGGCATCCCCCTGGCCACCGCCACGGCCACCGCGCTGGCTCTGCGTCATCACCGGGATATTCCCATCGCCTATAATCGCAAGGAGGCCAAGGATCACGGCGAGGGGGGGCAGTTGATCGGTGCGCCTCTGCAGGGTCGGGTGCTGATCATCGATGATGTGATCAGCGCTGGCACCTCCGTGCAGGAGTCGGTCCACTGGATCCGGCAGGCCAACGCCCAACTGGCCGGGGTCGTCATCGCCCTCGACCGCCAGGAACAGAGTGGTCACTCCAGCCTCAGTGCTGTGCAGAGCGTGCAGCAGGAGTTAGGCGCTCCCGTATTGGCCATCGCCCGCTTGGCCGATCTGCTCACACTGCTGCAGCAGACGCCGCACCTGCAAGAACATCTGCCGGCCATCCTGGCCTATAAAGAGCGCTACGGCGCCCTGTAAGCCTTGTCGGCCCTGCGACTACCGGCAGTGGCGCAGGGCCATCACCGCCTTGGTGCTCCCCTTGAGCGGAACCGTATACTTGAACATGGTCTTGCCGTTAGAAAACGAGACGATCATTCTGCTGCGTTTGCCCAGCATGCTCAGGATTCCCTGCGTATTTTCCAGGTACTGCCAGCGCCAGTAGTTGTCCTTGGCGGAGGCATCGGCCACAAAATTGATGTCTTTCGGCTTCTCCTGGTCGAATTGAATGCGCACTTTTTTCTGTGCCACGCCGATCCGCGCCTTCTCGGTAAACATTTCGCCAAAATATTCATCCGATGGAAACAACGCCAAGATGGCTGCCGGTTCTTGATCCCCCTCATGCAGCAGAATCTCCAGCTTACAGGTTCCTTCCACCTTGCGTACCGTATAACGACCGCTCTTGTAGATCTCTTTGGCCTGCAGTTCGCCCCACGGCAACAGCAACAGAAGACCCAGCATGATCTGTATTACGCGCATCGCGCAACCCTCCCTTTGCAGACAATTTACCACCCAGCACAAAGCAACCGCTTCCGTTATAAGGCGGTTATGGTAACCTACAAGAAGGCGTGTTGCCAGTCACAATGTCGATTGCGTCGCAACAATTTTTTAGCGCATGATATGGGGCTGGGGATTTTTCCTTTCACTTACTTTGCTCTCTGGACTGGGAATAATGAGTCAATTCGTTGATAAATGGTCAGAAAAATCCAAAAAACTGCATGCTCTCCTGCAAGAGCGCATCCTGATTCTGGATGGTGCCATGGGCACCATGATTCAAGGGTACCCTCTTACCGAGGCTGATTTTCGTGGCAGTCGGTTTATCGACCACCCAACTGACCTGCAGGGCAACAATGATCTGCTGACGTTGACCCGCCCGGAGGTGATTCGGAAAATTCACAGCCAATATCTGCAGGCGGGTGCGGACATTCTGGAGACCAACACCTTCAACGCCAACGCCATCTCGTTGGCGGACTATGGTTTGGAGTCGCTGGCTTATGCGCTCAACCATGCTGCCGCGCAGTTGGCCCGCAGCGAGGCTGACCGGGTGGAGCAGGCCGATCCCGACCGGCCCCGTTTTGTCGCCGGGGTGCTTGGCCCCACCAATCGGACCGCCTCCATCTCGCCGGATGTCAACAATCCGGGCTATCGCAACGTCACCTTTGCCCAGTTGGTGGATGCCTACAGCACGGCCATCCATGGTTTGGTGGATGGGGGGGCGGACATTCTGCTGGTGGAGACCATCTTTGATACGCTCAACGCCAAGGCGGCGCTGTTTGCCATCAGCGCCTATAATGGCGCCAGGGAGCAACCGTTGCCGGTGATGATTTCGGTCACCATTGCCGACCAGAGTGGACGCACGCTTTCTGGCCAGACGGTGGAGGCATTTTGCCATGCGGTCAGCCACATTCGTCCGCTCTCCATGGGGTTGAACTGTGCCCAGGGGGCTGAGCAGATGCGTCCGTATCTGCTGGAACTGGGCTTGGTGACCGACGCGCTGATCTCGGCGCATCCCAATGCGGGTCTGCCCAACGAGTTGGGGAGCTATGATGAAACGCCGTCCCAGATGGCAGAAAAAATTGCCGAATTTGCCCGTTCTGGTCTGGTCAACATTGTCGGTGGCTGTTGCGGCACCACACCGGCGCATATTCAGGCCATTGCTGCTGCCGTGCGTGGTCTACCGCCGCGTCGCGCGACTGCGCGTGTGCCGGGCTGTCGTTTGAGTGGTCTGGAGGCTTTCAACATTCTGCCAGACAGTCTGTTTGTCACGGTTGGGGAGCGGACCAATGTGGCGGGTTCCCGTCTTTTTGCCCGCATGATTCAGGATGGTCAGTATGAGGAGGCATTGGCGGTAGCCCGCAAGCAGGTAGACGATGGGGCCAATCTGATTGACATCAACATGGACCATGCGCTGTTGGATGGTCCGGCGGCCATGGTCCGTTTTCTCAACCTGTTGGCAGCTGAACCGGACATCTGCCGTGTACCGGTCATGTTGGACTCTTCCAACTGGGCGGTTTTGGAGGCGGGTTTGCAGTGTGTGCAGGGGCGTGGGGTAGTCAACTCCATCAGCCTCAAGGAGGGGGAGGCGGTTTTTCTGGCGCATGCCCGCCGGGTGCAGCAGTATGGTGCGGCGGTTCTGGTTATGGCTTTCGACGAGCAGGGGCAAGCCGACACCTTGGCGCGGCGCCAGGAGATCTGTGGGCGGGCTTACCGGCTGTTGACTGAGCAGGCGGGCTTTCTCCCGGACGAGATCATCTTTGATCCCAATATTTTTGCGGTCGCCACCGGCATCGAGGCCCACAACCGGTATGCGTTGGACTATTTTGCCAGTTGTCGGTGGATCAAGAGCCATCTGCCTGGGGCTTTGATCAGCGGCGGGGTGAGCAATGTCTCTTTCTCCTTCCGGGGCAACAATCCGTTACGGGAGGCGATTCATGCTGTTTTCCTGCACCATGCCATTCAGGCTGGCATGGACATGGGGATTGTCAATGCCGGGCAACTGCCTATTTATCCAGAGATTCCGTTAGAGTTGCGCACGTTGTGCGAAGATTTACTGCTCGACCGCAGCGCGGATGCCACGGAGCGGTTATTGGCGTTGGCGGAGTCCCTGAAAACAGTGCAGGGTACGGAAAGCGGCAAGGAGCTTGTCTGGCGTCAGGCTTCGGTGCAGGAGCGGTTGGTTCATGCTGTGGTCAAGGGGCTCACGGAATTTATCGATCAGGATGTGGAGGAGGCCCGATTGGCGGCCACGCATCCGTTAGCGGTGGTGGAAGGGCCGTTGATGCAGGGTATGGATCAGGTCGGTGAACTCTTTGGTGCGGGTAAGCTGTTTCTGCCCCAGGTGGTGAAGAGTGCGCGGGTGATGAAGCAGGCTGTGGCGGGTTTGTTGCCCTATCTGCTGGGCTCTGGCGGGGCGGCGGGGGGGCATCACAAGGGGCGTATTTTGTTGGCCACAGTCAAGGGGGATGTGCATGACATTGGCAAGAATATCGTCAAGGTGGTGTTGCAATGCAACCATTATGAGGTGATCGATCTGGGGGTGATGGTGGATGGGGCCACCATTTTGCAGGAGGCACGGGCACATCAGGTGGACATGATCGGTTTATCGGGGTTGATCACCCCCTCCTTGGAGCAGATGGCGTTGCTGGCCCAGGAGATGCAGCGTTTGGGCTGGAGCATGCCGTTATTGATTGGCGGTGCCACGACCTCACCGTTGCACACCGCCGTCAAGATCGCCCCGCATTATGATGGGGTGGTTGTTCAGGTCAAGGATGCCTCGCAGGCGGTGGGGGTAGTGGCTCGACTGCTCAATGATCGGGAGGCGTATGGCACGGAGATCCGCGCCCAGCAGGCCCGTTTGCGCCAGAACTATGCGGCCCGGCAGAGTCGTGGTCGGGCTGTGCCGTTGACGCAGGCACGGGGACAGAGGCTATTGCTTGACTGGAACCACGTTTTGCCCCCTGCTCCGCAGCGTTTGGGGGTGCAGCCGATCAGCCCGGAGATGCGGGTATTGTTGCCTTTTATTGACTGGACGCCGTTTTTCCACACCTGGGAGATGTCTGGTCGTTATCCTGACCTGCTCCGCGATCCGCACAGTGGGGAGGCGGCCAGCAAGCTTTTTCAGGATGCCCAGCAGTGGTTGGAACGCATTTGCGGGGAAAATCTTTTGCAGGCCAAGGGGGTCTTTGCGTTGTATCCAGCCAACGCTGTCACGGATGACATTGAGCTGTATGGTGATGCAGGTCAGGTGATCGCCCGGGTTCATACTTTGCGGCAGCAGGCGGAGAGGAGTGGTGGCCATCCCTTTTTGGCTTTGGCTGATTTTGTTGCCCCGCGTGGGTGGTCCGATCATTTGGGTCTTTTTGCCGTTACCTGTGGGGTGGGGTTGGATGATGCTGTGGCGGCCAGGGAGCAGGCTGGCGATGATTATGGGGCCATCATGCTCAAGGCGTTGGCGGACCGTTTGACCGAGGCTTTTGCCGAGTGGTTGCATCAGCGTATTCGACGCGAGGAGTGGGGTTATGCTGCTGCGGAGTCTTGGAACAACGATGAATTGATTCGTGAAGCGTATCAGGGCATTCGCCCCGCCCCCGGCTATCCGGCCTGTCCCGATCATACAGAGAAAGAGACGATTTTTTCGCTGTTGGAGGTGACGCGGCATACTGGCATGCGGTTGACGGAGAGTGGTGCCATGACGCCTCAGTCGGCTATTTGTGGGTATTATTTTGCCCACCCGCAGAGTCGGTATTTTCGGGTGGATCATCTTGGTCGGGATCAAGTTGCTGAGTATGCCGAGCGGAAAGGGATGGCCATTGACCAGGTGGAAAGGTGGCTTGCCCCCGTGTTGGGTTATGAACCGGATGGGGATTAAACCGGATGGGGATTAGGAGTCTGTAACTATTGCGGGGTGCAGGGGCGATCATCGCCCCTGCTGGGTGCAGGGCAAAGCCCTGCTTGTAATGGGCGCGCTTTTACCGAAGCAGATTTGGCGCAGCCAAATCTGCGCAGCGCGCCCAAATCTGTGCCCCGCAGGGGCACTCTTTGGGAGGGCGGAGCCCGACTTTTAACCGCGA
>PDZU01000143.1 GCA_002753095.1 Magnetococcales bacterium | reverse complement strand
TTTTATTGGTCGGTGTTCTGCTGGGGGCTGGTGGGGTACTGGCTGTTCATTTGCAACAACGCAAGGTGCGGGACAATCTGCTTGCCCAAAAGGAAGAGCAGATGCAACACCGCCTGCAGAGTGCCGAAGAGAAGGCGCAGAGCGCCAATCGGGAGATTGAGCTGAAGGTGCAGGCCGAACGGTTGCGCATTCAGGACGAGGTTGAAAACAAATTCAAGGAGCAGGACCGGGAGTTGGAACGGCAGAAGCGCCGTTTGGACAAGCGCGAAGAGCAATTGGATCGCAAATTTGACCATCTGGATCAACGCGAGAGCGAACAGGAGAAGCGTCGTCTGCTGCTGGAGGAGGAGAGAAAGCAGTTGGAGTCGACCCACCTCAAGTTACAAGAGAGCCAGCACGAGGCGCAAAAGCGTTTGGAAGAGGTGGCCCGCCTGTCGGAAGAGGAGGCCAAACGGCAACTGCTCTCTTCCTTTGAGGAGTCGGCCCGGCGGGAATCGGCCCGTTTATTCAAGCAGTTGGAGGAGGATGTCAAGGAGCGGGCCAACCATACCGCCCAGGAGGTCATCGCCACGGCCATTCAGCGCCATGCCAGTGAATTTGTCGCCGAAAAGACGGTTTCGGTGGTCCCCCTGCCCTCCGAGGAGATGAAGGGGCGCATTATTGGGCGGGAGGGGCGCAACATTCGGGCGTTGGAGGCGGCTACAGGCTGTGATTTGATCATTGACGACACCCCGGAGGCGGTGGTCATCTCTGGTTTCAACCCGGTTCGTCGTCAGGTAGCCCGTTTGGCTTTGGAGGAGTTGATTGCCGATGGGCGCATCCATCCGGCTCGGATTGAGGCGGTGGTACGCAAAGCCAGCAAGACCATTGAGCAGGAGATTCGGGAGGCGGGCAAGCAGGCCATTTTTGATGTGGGTCTTAACGAGGTGGCGCCGGAGATCGTGCGCCTGCTTGGCACGTTGAAGTATCGCACCTCCTACACGCAGAACGTGCTGGCGCATTCGGTCGATGTAGCCTTTTTTGCCGGCATCATGGCCGATGAGTTGGGTCTGGATGGCAACTTGGCCCGTCGGTGTGGTTTATTGCATGACATTGGCAAGGCGTTGGACCATGAGATTCAGGGTTCGCATGCGGTGATTGGGGGTCAGTTTGCCAAGAAGTACAAAGAGCATCCCATTGTGGTCAACGCCATTTGGTCGCACCATTTTGAGATTGAGCCCACCTCGGTGTATGGTCCGCTGACCAATGCGGCGGACGCCTTGTCGGCTGCCCGCCCTGGCGCGCGGCGTGAGAACATGGAGAGCTATATCAAGCGGTTGGAAAGTCTGGAGCAGATTGCCAACCAGTTTGATGGCGTAGACAAGTGTTTTGCCGTGCAGGCGGGGCGCGAGTTGCGGGTGATGGTCAGTTATGACCGGGTTCAGGATGAGGGGGCGATGATGTTGGCGCGGGAGATTGCCCAACGGGTGGAGAATGAGTTGACCTATCCCGGTCAAATCAAGGTAACCGTCATCCGGGAGATGCGGGTGACGGAGATTGCCCACTGACGCGGAGTAAGAGAGATGGAGACGCCTCCCCCCCCTGTTTTGGAAGTGCCGGTTCCTGCTGGAGAAGTGGCCAAGCGCACGTTGCACTTCATCTGGCTTGCTGACTGTTCCGGTTCGATGACCGGCACCAAGATGGCCACGTTGAACCAATCGATTCGCGAGGTTTTGCCGGAGATTGAGGAGGTGGTCAAGGATCATCCCCAGGTACGGGTAGAGATGCGGGCGATTCGTTTTGCCACCCAGGCGGAGTGGCATGTTGGCCCGCAACCGTTACCTTTGGGCAGTTTCAGTTGGCCGGATTTGCGCCCGGAGGGGGCCACGGCCACCTCGCAGGCGTTGCGCTTGTTGGCCCAGCAACTGGAGATCAGCAGGATGCCGGAGCGGGGTTTGCCGCCGGTTTGCATTTTAATTTCGGACGGATTTTGCACCGACAGTTCCGAGGAGTATGAGCGGGCCATTCAGGAGTTGGACGGTCTGCCCTGGGGCATGAAGGCGGTACGTTTGGCCATCGCCATTGGCGACGAGAGCCATTATGACGAGCAGGAACTGTTAAAATTTGTCTCTCCTGGTCTGCGCAAGGAGGTTGGCATTCTCAAGGCGCACAACAAGAGCGATCTGCTCAACCATATCAAGTGGGCCAGTACGGCGGCGGTGCGTTCCTCGTCCAAGAGTTATGTGGATGAGTCGGTGCGGGGTGAGAGTTCGAGTCGGATTCAGACCAACGTGGTTATGGGACCGCCGCCTGCCCCGCAGATTACCGACAGTTCGGACGTATTCTAACCCCCCATAAGATTTTTTTAAAACGATTGCGGGGTGCAGGGGCGATCATCGCCCCTGCCGGGTGCAGGGCGGAGCCCTGCTGAAATGGCGCGCTTTCACCGAAGCAGATTTACGCAGTAAATCTGCGCAGCGCGCCCAAATCTGTGCCCCGCAGGGGCACGCCTTGGGAGGGCGGAGCCCGACTCTTAACCTTGCGGAGTAGAACACGTTTCTTGCGGTCGATTGGTAATCGTCTTTGCCTGCAGGCGCATCGTTACAGACCTGAACATTCAGGAGAGAACGCAATGCTATCCAGTTACGAAGCCATCTATGATCATGGACAATTGACTTGGCTGGGAGACTCTCCTGGTCAAATAAAGGCCAGGGCGATTGTGACCTTGATTGCTGACGCCATGGCAGAAAAGGATCCCCCGCCTCCCAAGCCCGATCCCTTGCATCACCGACATCGTCCTGCGCCATCACTTTCTGAAACGGATGTGGATCAACTGTTGGCGGAAACCTGTGGAGCCTGGGGCAACAAAAGCTATGCAGAGACCAGTCAGTGGATAGCCGAGCGTCGCAAGCAGGATTGGGGTGAGGGTACTGACGCATGAAATTTCTGTTTGACAGCAATCCGTTGATCTATTTTTTGAATGGCGCATTGCCCCCGCAGGGCCAGAATCTGATTCGCCAGGGCATGCGTTTTGGGGCGGCATTTTCGGTTATTTCGCGTATTGAAATTTTAGGATACGAAGGAACGCCACAACAGGGGAGCGCTGCTGTCCGATTATTGGCTCAGCTAACCGAGATAGATCTGACAGAGGCCATTGTCAACCAGACAATCCAGCTGCGGCGTCAATATCGCCGCCTTAAATTGCCTGATGCCATCATTGCTGCAACGGCCATGGAGTATGCATTGCCGCTGATTACGCACAACCTAAGCGACTTTACATGTGTAGCGGGGCTGATTTGTCACGACCCTTTTTCTGGCGGCGCATAGCGTTCATGGTACGGACACCCATCGTGCCATGAATCGCTCAACCATGCATGATCCCCTGCACCAACCCTGCCCCCCTTTTGGCACACTGTTGGGGGCGAAACAGACGGGGGCGGCGCACCTGCGCCGCGCCTTGCCCTGCCAGGATGCCCTGTGCTGGCACTGGCAGAGCGACGCCCAGGCAAGCAGTTTATTGTTGGCCATTGCTGACGGACATGGTGGCAGCCACTATGATCGCAGCGACCAGGGCGCGCATTTGGCCGTCCAGACCGCCATCGCGCTACTGCGGGAGTGCCACACCGCCTTTCCCCATCCCCGGCAGTTGCTCAACACGTTACAGAGCGATTTTGCCCGCTTGTTGCGGCGCCGTTGGCGTCAGGCGGTGCTGCAGCACCATGCCAATCTGGAAGAAGCACCCCCCCCATCCGAGGAAGCCCCCCTGTTGCGCCGCTATGGAGCCACCCTGTTGACTGTGTTGATGCAGGAAGAGTTGGTCTTTGCCGGACAGATTGGCGATGGCAAACTGCTGCGCATTCCAGCGGATGGTCCCCCACACGAACCCCTGCCAGCGGATCCCAACCTGCTGGGCAGCGAAACCCACTCGCTCTGTTCCGAGGGGGCGGAAAGGGTGTGGCAAAGTGCGGTCTGGTATCGTCAACAGGAGGAGACGCTGCTCTTTTGCACCGATGGTCTTTCCGACTCGTTTGTCAGTCCAGAGGAGTTCCATCGTTTTGCCAGCAGCCTGCCCCCTCTGCTGACGGAACAGGGCAGCCAAACCATTGCCCAGCATCTGCCCAACTGGTTGGATCGCTACTCGCACGAGGGTAGCGGTGATGATATGACCTTGTTATTGCTTCATCCCATGCTGCCAAAGGGAGTTTGAGAATGTCCCTGCCAAGCGGTCACACGCTGTCATCCACCGAGTTGCAACTGCCCATCCGGGTCGGCAAAAAGCTGGCGGAAGGGGGCCAGGGCGAGGTGTACCGGGTTGAATCCGGCCAGCACAGCTACGCCCTGAAGTGGTATCATCCCCCCCAGGCCACCCCGGAACAAAAAAAAGCCATCGCCGCCCTGGTCAAACATGGTCGCCCGAAAGGGAGCGCAGGCAGCCGTTTTCTCTGGCCCATTGATCTGGTGGAAGAGAGCAAAAGCGAGCGTTTTGGCTATCTCATGCCCCTGCTGGATACCAGCCGTTTTGCCACCCTGGGCGAGGTGCAGGCCCATCGCAAAGCAGCCCCCGGCTATGGTGCCATGTGCCGCATCTCTTTTTTGGCGGCCAGCAGCTACAAACAGTTGCACATGGCCGGCTATTGCTACCGGGACATCTCCCGGCACAATCTGCTGTTTGATCCGCGCAACGGCGATATCGTCATCTGCGACAACGATAACGTGGGCATCAGCAACCAGTCGGCCTGTCAGGTGCTGGGCACCATGGAAAACATGCCACCAGAGTTGATTCTCAACCGGGCCGAACCCTCCACCCAAAGCGACCTGCACGCGCTGTCGGTACTGCTGTTTGAACTGTGGATGTGGCACCACCCGCTGCATGGCCTGAAAGAGTATCAGGTGCGCTCCTGGGATCTGCCAGCCAAAATGCGTATTTATGGCGAAGAACCCCTCTTTGTCTTTGATCCACACGATACGAGCAACCGCCTGCCCGATGATCCAGAGTACCAAACCGCCCGCCTGCGCTGGCAACAGTGCCCAGGGGTCGTTCAGGAGCTGTTCTTGAAAGCCTTTACCGTGGGCTTGAGCCAACCACAACAGCAGGGTA
>PDZU01000042.1 GCA_002753095.1 Magnetococcales bacterium | reverse complement strand
GGAACAATAGACCCATCATGCCTAAAAAAACGCAGTCCGAAGTCCTGGGTGACCTCCAGGAAGAGACAGATAGTAGCTTATTTTCAAATGCGGTTTGTCCGATTTTCGCTGAACCAGCACAGTTGAGGCCGAAGGTGAGGGGATAGATACGGTCTGTGCCTCAGTGAGCTATGCGTTGTCCGATAACGTAGAGCAGTTGACGTTGAGTGGGAGTGTCTCCATCAATGGTACAGGTAATGCGATGGATAATCTGTTGACAGGCAATACAGCCGCCAACCTTCTGAACGGTGGCGCTGGGAACGATAGGCTCAACGGTGGTGGTGGGGTCGACACGCTGGTGGGTGGAACCGGCAATGATCGTTATACGGTAGACAATATCGGTGACTTGATCGTAGAGAGTACGGGCGAAGGTATTGACCATGTGTTTTCGTCAGTTTCCTATACCTTGGCAGAGCATGTGGAGAACCTGACTTTGACGGGTACGGCCAGTGTCAGTGGGGTTGGTAACGAACTGGATAACCTTTTGGTCGGTACCAGCGGCAACAATACGTTGAACGGCAATGGTGGCAACGATACGCTGGATGGCCAAGCTGGTATTGATCAGCTGCTAGGTGGTGCGGGGAATGATGTTTATCTCTTCGGTCGCGGTTACGGTAGTGATCGGGTGCGGGAGAACGATGCCGCATCAGGCAATACGGATGCACTCCAATTTCTGACTGGAATTGAAGCGGATCAGCTTTGGTTGCGCCATATCGGCAACAACCTTGAAATTGCTCTGATCGGTAGTACTGACAAGCTGACAATTGAAAATTGGTACTTGGGAAATCCGTATCGTGTGGAGCAATTTAAACTGGCCGACGGTCGGAGATTGTTGGAGAGTCAGGTAGAGAATTTGGTGCAGAGCATGGCCTCCTTTGTACCACCTGTCGTCGGGCAGTCCAGTTTGCCCCAAAGTTACCAGGAAACTTTGATTCCGGTGATTGCTGCCAATTGGCGGTAAATTACGTTGCAAGGAAGATGCAGTGCAACAGATCGATTTATAAGCCCAAAGGGTAACATGCAAAAAACATCTCTGTAGTTTTACGGAAACCGCCCGCTCTGCAAAAAATGGTGGATCAGTTGCAACGCCTCCTCCGAGAAGAGCAAGCCCATGTGAATCACCGGCAGGGTGCGGTGTGCCTTGGCGCCATCCAGGTAGGTCTCGGACACCGCCACATTGCCATCGTTGGCCTCGCCGATACCCCACAAGCTCCGTCCTGCACCCCAGAGGGAGCGGTCTCCCGCCAGTATACCAATCTCCCTCCCTTCCGGTACCCGGGTAAAGCCCCCGCCACCCAAGGCATGCTGCATGCTCTTCCCCAAGGCCATGCGGCCCCAACTCCACTGGGCGATTTTTTTGGCGGCAATATTGCCCCGAAAAGGGGTGCCCAACGCCACCATGCGCCCAATGCGGGCCTCCGGGTGGCGATGCAGCATATCCAAAGCCACCATTCCCCCCAGACTATGGCAGACCAGATGCACCTTGCCCTCTGGCGCTTGCTTCATGTTGGCGGCAAAATGGTGCTGCAGATAAAGCCACAGCTCATGACTGCTCTGGCTGACCGGCACATGCACAGAGCGATAACGAAAAAAAAGCGTCTGATAGCCCAACTTGCGCAGTCGCATAGCCAACAACTGCATCTCCGAGCCGTTCATCCAAAGTCCGTGTACCAGCACGGCAATATCCTGGGGTGCAGAGTTTTCCATGGCCTCCATCCACCGGTTTGTCCAATGCCGTTCACTATGAAAGAACGCATCGCCAAGCACAAGTGATTCTCATGCCCGGAGAAAAAGGGACTAAAATCGGAGAGTATTGCAAAAATCCCGTTGCGCGCGGCTCTTGAGGGTTTCATACTGCCCTTTTTGTATCCGATGGAGCGGCGCATGGCGGATACGGCATCCGACAGCAGACAGTGGGAGAGCGCAGGGGAACCCTTCTCCGCGCAGGATGGGGGCTGGTTGCCCTTCCTGGATGGTCGGGTGCAACTCTGTTGCACGGATGCACAGTTGCGGCCCATTGTCTTGCACGGCAATCGTCTGTTGATTGCCCGGCGCCTTTGTCAGACAACAGAGCTGCAAACCGTCCTGGAACAGTGGTTTCGGCAACAGGCCAGTCTCTATCTGCCTGTGCGTTTGCAGGCCTGGGCAGCCCGCATGGGCCTGCAGTACCAGCGCGTGACCATCCGCAATCCCAAAAGCCGCTGGGGAAGCTGCTCCTCCTTGGGGAGCATCAACCTGAACTGGCGGCTGATCTGGGTGCCAGTCTGTCTGGGAGACTATGTGTTGGTGCATGAGTTGAGTCACCTGCGCCATATGAACCACTCACCCGCTTTCTGGCGCGTGGTGGCCAGCTTTGTCCCAGAGTATCAGGAGTATCGACGCCGCTTGCGGCACCTGGGGTTACCGTGGTAAGGATGCCTAACGGGTTTTTTGTTCGCTAGAGAGGTATTGAGCAAAGATGTCCAAGAATGAAGAGGTTACGCCTCTGGATTTTATCCGCCAGACCATTGCCAACGATGTGGCGGCAGGGAAAAATCAGGGTCGGGTCGTCACACGCTTTCCACCCGAACCCAATGGCTTTCTGCACATCGGTCACGCCAAATCCATCTGTCTGAACTTCGGTGTGGCTGGCGAATATCCCGGCGGGCAATGCAACCTGCGCTTCGATGATACCAATCCCCTCAAAGAGGAGGATCAATATATCCAATCCATCCGCACGGATGTCAAATGGTTGGGCTTCGATTGGCAGGAGCATCTGTATTACGCTTCGGGCTATTTTGAGCAACTCTATCAGTTCGCCGAACGGTTGATCCAGGATGGGCATGCCTTCATCTGCGAACTGAATGTGGAACAGATGCGCGAGTATCGAGGCACCTTGACCGAAGCAGGCCGGGCAAGCCCCTGGCGGGACCGTCCCATGGCCGAAAGTCTGGAACTCTTCCGCCGCATGCGGGCCGGTGCGTTCCCGGAAGGGCGCTATACCCTGCGGGCCAAAATTGATATGGCCTCGCCCAACATCAACATGCGCGATCCGGTCATCTACCGCATTCTGCATGCCCACCACCACCAGACCGATGATCAGTGGTGCATCTATCCCACCTATGACTATGCCCACTGCATCAGTGATGCCCTGGAAGAGATTACCCACTCGCTGTGTACGTTGGAGTTCGAAGACCATCGCCCCCTGTATGACTGGATCCTGGACCGTCTGGAAGGGGTGGTAAGCTGTCATCCGCAGCAGATTGAATTTTCCCGCCTGGTTCTGGAATATACGGTGGTCAGCAAACGCAAGTTGAACGCCCTGGTGCGCTCTGGCGTTGTGGACGGTTGGGACGATCCGCGCATGCCGACCATCTCCGGCTTGCGTCGTCGTGGCTATACCCCAGCCGCCATTCGGGAGTTCTGCCGCCGCATCGGCATCTCCAAAACACCAAATAACGTGGAGCTCTCCCTCCTGGAGAGCTGCATCCGCGATGATCTGGAGCAACATGCTCCCCGCGCCATGGCCGTTCTGGATCCGCTCAAGGTGGTCATCACCACCATTGCCCCGGACCATTGCGAAGAGTTGAGCGCCAGCAATCATCCACAAAACCCGGAACTGGGTAGCCGCACACTCTATTGGACGCAGGAAATTATCATCGAACGGGACGATTTTGCCGAAAATCCCCCCAAACAGTTCAAACGACTGGTGCCCGGTGGCGAGGTGCGTCTGCGCCATGCCTACGTGATCCGCTGTGACGAAATCATCAAGGATCCCAATAGCGGTGCCATTATCGAGTTGCGCTGCTCCCACGATCCCAGCACCTTGCACGCCAATCCTGCCGATCGCAAAGTGAAAGGGGTCATCCACTGGCTGCCGTTGCACCGCTCGCAACCGGCGGAAATTCGTTGTTACGAAACCCTCTTCAATACCGCCAATCCCGATGAAGCCTGGCAGGGCGACGACTTTACCCGCCTGATCAATCCCAATTCGTTGCAAATTTTATCGCACTGTCGTATCGAAGAGGGGTTGCAAAATCTCCCGGCAGGTACCATCTATCAATTCGAGCGCCAGGGCTATTTTTGCGTCGATAGCCGGTATTCCCGCACCGACCATCCGGTTTTTAACCGCACGGTGGGTTTGCGTGATACCTGGGGCAAACAGCAAAATAAATCCTCCTGAGAATGCTGAGTACACGTCACCACGAAATTCTGAAGCGCGTTGTTCTGGCCCATATCGCAGGAGGGGAACCGGTGGGGTCCAGGACAGTGTGCGAGCGTTCCGGTTTGGGCGTCTCTCCGGCGACAGTCCGCAATGCCATGATGGAACTCGAAGAGATGGGGTTGTTGACGCAACCCCACCCCTCGGCGGGGCGCGTCCCCACCGATCTGGGCTTTCGCTACTATGTGGATAGCCTGCTGGAGTTGGCCACGGTTACCTCTGAGGAGCAAGAGCGCATCCTGCAGGCCTGTGGTCAGGGCAACGAAGAGTTGGAAGCGGTCCTGGCACGGGTGACCTCCTTGTTGGCCTCCTTGACCGGTAGCGCCTGTCTGGTGCGCACACCCGATGTGCGTCATGTGGTGCTGCAACGGGTGGAGCTGATCAAACTGCCGAGTCGCTCCGGGCAGGATCGTATTTTGGTGCTGTTGATCTCCGATAGCGGCCAACTGCGCAGTCGGGTCATCTCATTGCAGTGTGCTTTGAGTCAAGAAAAATTGAATCAATTCAGTATTTTCCTGACCAGACAACTGGAGGGAATGACCCTCGTTGAGGTGCGCAATCGCCTGCAACGCGAAGTTGAACAGAGCGAAGAAGAGTATCGCCTGTTGTGCAGTCGCTTGTGGGAGAGTGTGGCTGGCCTGTCCATGGGGGGAGATTTGATCGTGGATGGCCGCATGAATCTCTTCCACTCGTTTGCCGAATTGTCGCGCATTCGCGACATGTTGGCGGTTTTGGAAGAGAAAAAAGGCTTGGTGGCCTTGCTGGATCGCTGCCTGGATTTGCAGGGTGTGCGTCTTTTCATTGGCACCGAGGCAGAGTGGAACCAGCGGGGCTGTGTGGTGGTCGCTGCACCGTTCCAAGGGGGAGAGGGCTCCTATCCGGGTACCTTGGGGGTGTTGGGCCCGACGCGTATGGATTATGGCCATGTGATCCCCTTGATCGGCTATACGACGCAGGTATTGAGTGCGCT
Organism: Magnetococcales bacterium; assembly: GCA_002753095.1. Classification (GTDB taxonomy): domain Bacteria; phylum Pseudomonadota; class Magnetococcia; order Magnetococcales; family Magnetaquicoccaceae; genus Magnetaquicoccus. Next base: position 17,654 of record PDZU01000042.1, on the reverse strand, counting down.
GTTTTCGGAAGGGTCACGGGCAGGGACAGCACAAGGTGTTTGGGAAAATCGTTTTGAAGCAGGGGAGGATCTGAAGTGAGCAGCAAAAATGAGGCTTCGATGCCGGAAACAGAAGAGAGCGTGACAGGGCAGGAAAAGCCGACGGAACAAGAGGCGCAGGCGAGCGCCAGCGAAGAGGTGGTTGCGCAGGTGGCAGATGCAGAGATTGAAGAGGCGGTTAGCCGACTGTTCAACGAGGCCAGCACGGCGGCGAGCGCTACCGTAGAGACGGGGCCCGATCTGGAAAAACAGTTACAGAGTGCGCTGGCACAGGTGGAAGAGCAGCGAGGCGCCCATCTGCGGGCGGTGGCCGAGATGCAGAATGTGCGCAAGCGCTTTGAGCGCGAAAGCCAGCAGGCGCGACAATTTGCCATTGAAGGGTTTGCACGGGATCTGTTGCAGGTGGCCGATAATCTGGAACGGGCCATGGGCGCGGTGCCCAAAGAGTGCAGCGCCGATCTGAAAGCCTTTCTGGAGGGGGTGGGCATGACCCAGAATGAGTTGGTGCGCGTTTTGGGCAAGCATGGGGTCGCACGGGTCAAGGCGTTGCATGAACCCTTTGATCACAATGTGCATCAGGCGGTCATGGAGGTGGCGTCCGCAGAGCTTCCGGCGGGCCATGTTGCCCAGGAGTTGCAGGCGGGCTATCTGCTGAACGGTCGCTTGCTGCGTGCCGCGATGGTGGGCGTTGCCAAGGCAGCGGAGTGAGAAAAATAATCGTGGGTTGCTCTTGACAAGGTAAAAGCGAGTTTCCATATAACGGTCAAGAAATGTTGGGCCAGAGCACAGACGAATGGAGACAAGCGCTGTGCAGAGGCTGAATGAAGACATCCTGCGAGGCAAGAGGTATTGAGATGGGCAAGGTGATTGGTATAGATCTGGGAACCACCAATTCGTGTGTCGCGATTATGGAAGGTGGCGATCCCAAGGTGATTGAAAACAGCGAGGGTAGCCGCACCACGCCGTCGATGGTGGCATTTACGGCCAGCAGTGAGCGTCTGGTCGGTCAGGCAGCCAAGCGACAGGCGGTTACCAATCCGAAGAACACCCTCTCAGCCATCAAGCGTTTGATTGGCCGCCGTTATGATGATCCGTTGACCGCCGAGGATAAAAAACAGGTCGCCTATAACATTGTCAAAGCGGACAATGGCGATGCCTGGGTGGAAGCAGGCGGCAAAAAAATGAGTCCTTCCGAGGTGTCGGCCTTCATTCTGCAAAAAATGAAGCAGACAGCGGAAGATTATCTGGGCGAGAAGGTGACCGAAGCAATTGTCACGGTGCCGGCCTATTTCAACGATGCGCAACGTCAGGCCACCAAGGATGCAGGGCGGATCGCGGGTTTGAATGTGCTGCGCATCATCAACGAACCGACGGCAGCCGCACTGGCCTATGGTTTGGACAAAAAGGGTGGTCAAACCATCGCTGTCTACGACCTGGGTGGTGGTACCTTTGATATTTCGGTGCTGGAGATCGGCGACGGGGTTTTCGAGGTCAAATCGACCAATGGTGACACCTTTCTGGGTGGTGAAGATTTCGACAAGGCGATTATCGACTATCTGGCCAGTGAATTTTTGAAAGAAAGTGGCATTGATCTGCGCAAAGACAGCATGGCCCTGCAACGTCTGAAAGAGGCGGGCGAAAAGGCCAAGATCGAGTTGTCCAACAGCACCCAGACCGACATCAATCTGCCCTTTGTGACGGCAGATGCCAGCGGTCCCAAGCACTTGAACATCACCTTGAGCCGTGCCAAATTGGAAACCCTGGTGGACCAATTGATTCAGCGCACGCTGGGACCGTGCCGTACCGCCTTGAAAGACGCCGGGGTGACGACGCGGGATATTGATGAGGTGATTCTGGTCGGTGGTATGACCCGCATGCCCAAGGTGCAGGCGGTGGTGACCGAGTTTTTCGGCAAGGAACCGCACAAGGGTGTCAATCCAGATGAAGTGGTGGCGATCGGGGCTGGCATTCAGGGTGGTGTGCTGAAGGGCGAAGTCCAGGATGTGCTGTTGTTGGATGTAACCCCCTTGTCGTTGGGTATCGAAACCTTGGGCGGCGTGTTCACCAAGTTGATCGAAAAGAACACCACCATCCCGACCAAAAAGTCGCAGGTTTTTTCGACGGCGGCAGACCAACAGTCGGCGGTGACCATTCGGGTTTCCCAGGGCGAGCGGGAGATGTTTAACGATAACAAGCTGCTGGGTCAATTTGATCTGGTGGGCATTCCCCCCGCGCCGCGTGGTGTGCCGCAGATTGAAGTGACCTTTGATATCGATGCCAACGGTTTGGTGCATGTTTCCGCCAAGGACAAAGGCACCGGCAAAGAGCATTCGATCCGCATTCAGGCGTCGGGTGGTTTGAACGACAGCGAAATCAAGCGCATGGTGCAGGAAGCGGAGATGCACGCGGCAGAAGACAAACGCAAGCGTGAATTGATCGATGCGCGCAACCATGCCGATTCGTTGGTCTACAGCACAGAAAAATCGTTGAAAGAGCATGCCGACAAGATTGAAGCGGGTCTGAAGAGCCAGATTGAGGCGGCGGTTGCCGATCTCAAAAGTGTTCTGGATCAGGATGATGCCGAGAAAATTACTGCCAAGACCCAGGCTTTGATGGAAGTATCGATGAAACTGGGCGAGGCGGTCTATAAGGATGCGGGTGGTGGTGCTGCTGCGCCAGAGGGTTTTGACCCGGCGGCAGCCCATCCGGGAACGTCTGGGGGTGCTACGGGTGGCGGTTCCAAGAAGTCGGGAGACTTTGTGGACGCTGAGTATGAAGAAGTTAAGGAAGATAAGAAGTAAATAGATGCCGAAAGATCTCTATGAAATCCTGGGCATCAGCCGCGATGCCCAGGAAGCTGACATCAAGAAGGCTTACCGGAAGTTGGCGATGGAGTTGCATCCGGATCGCAATCCGAATGACAAAAGTGCCGAAACCAAGTTCAAGGAGGTCAATGCCGCTTACGAAGTGCTCAAGGATCCGAAGAAGCGGGCCATTTATGATCAATATGGCCATGCTGGCTTGGGTCAGGGAGGGCCGGGGGGAGGACATGCCGGTGATCCGAGCGGTTTTGGCGGAGGCTTCGGAGATATTTTCGAGGAGTTTTTTGGCGACATTTTTGGCGGTGGTGGTGGCGGACGGGGTCAACGGGGGCCGGGTGGAGCACAGCGAGGGGAAGATTTTCGCTATGATTTGACGGTCACCCTGGAGACGGTGATGAATGGTTCGGAGGAGCGGATTCGCATACCGACCATTATCGTCTGTGCCACCTGCGGCGGCAGTGGCGCCAAATCGGGATCGGGACCGGAAAACTGCACCATGTGTGGTGGTGCGGGTCAGGTTCGGACGCAGCAGGGCTTTTTCTCGGTGGCGCGGACATGTCCGACCTGTCGCGGGCAAGGTCGGATTATCCGCAACCCGTGCGGTGCCTGTCAGGGCCAAGGGCGGGTGCGTTCCGAGAAGACGTTGACGGTAAAAATTCCCCCTGGTGTCGATACCGGCAACCGGATCCGCTTGACGGGTGAAGGGGGGGCAGGTTTGCGGGGGGCCCCGAATGGGGATCTTTTTATCGTCATTGATGTTGCCCCGCACCCGATGTTTGAGCGTTACGAGGCGGATCTGTTGTGCCATGTACCGATCACCTTCACCCAGGCGGCCTTGGGGGGAAGGTTGGAGGTTCCCACCTTGAGTGGGCGGGCGCGGGTAACCTTGCCCGCTGGGACACAGACCAGCAAGCGCCTGATTTTACGGGGCAAAGGCTTGCCCCATTTGAATCGACCTGGGGTGTTTGGTGATCTGGTGGTCGAGGTTCGGGTAGAAACGCCGGTCAATTTGAGCAAGCGGCAAAAGGAGCTTTTGGAGGAGTTTGCGGCCTGTTCGGATTCGGAATCGCAACCGGAGTCCAACTCGTTCATGGGCAAAGTGAAGGAGTTTCTGGACAAGATGTCTGGGTGATGTCGCCTGCAGTCCAGGTAGAAAACAAGGGGGTCGGAGAGCACATCTCCGACCCCTTGTTTTTTGGGGATGGGATGGTTACGCTGTTGCTCTTTGGTGCGTGGAACTGGGCTGCTACCATCTGGCAAGCAAGGATCAATGTGGTCATTTCGGAACAGGACGGGCAATCATGGTAGAGATTGGCATTATTGGCGTAGGTGGCCGGATGGGCCGGATGTTGGTGCAGGCGGTTCAGGAGAAGGGGCGGGAGTGTCGTTTGGTAGCGGCGAGCGAGCGCGCGGATTCGTCGTTGCTTGGGCAGGATGCGGGAGAGGTGGCGGGGGTTGGGGGGATTGGTGTACCGATTTTGAGTGATACGGGTCGTTTGTTTGCGACGGGTCGGGTGGTGATTGATTTTACCCGACCGGAGGTCACTTTGGCCTGTTTGGCGCAGGCGAGGCAACTTGGGTGTGCGTTGGTGATTGGGACGACGGGATTTGATGCGAGCGGTCGGGCGCAGATTGCCGAGGCGGCCAAGGAGATTCCGATTGTGATGGCACCGAATTTCAGTGTGGGTGTCAATTTGATGATGCGCGTTGTGGCAGAGATGGCGCAGGTGTTGGAGGAGTCGTTTGATATAGAGATTATTGAGGCGCACCATCGGCACAAGGTAGATGCACCCTCTGGGACGGCGTTGGGCTTAGGGCGGTCGATTGCCCAGGCGATTGGACGGGATTTAGGGGAGGTAGCGGTTTATGGCCGCGAGGGGATGACTGGGGAGCGGGAGCGGCAGACGATTGGCTTTGCCACGGTACGTGGTGGGGATATTGTGGGGGATCATACGGTATTGTTTGCGGGCGAGGGGGAGAGAGTGGAGGTGACGCACCGGGCATCGAGTCGGATGACCTTTGCCAAGGGAGCGGTACGGGCGGCGATCTGGCTTGCGGGCAGGCGGAGTGGGTTGTATGATATGGGCGATGTGTTAAATTTTGACCGGGGAGGGAGGGAATAGCGGTGGAGAGTGTAGAGGTAGCGAAGATCAAGCCGGGCCAGAGTGTGACGTTATCGATTGGGGATGCTGAGGTTATACTGACCAAGTTGGAGGGTGCGCGTCATTTTCGCATGGAGGACTGGTATGCGGAGGAGCGTGAGGTATACTTGGTAGAGGATGAGATACAGGAGGAGGAGTTGCTGCATTATACGTTTGAGGATTATGGTGATGATCCTGAGGCGATATTGCGGTTGGACGAGGGCAAGTTTGGTCAGAATCGCAAGGTATGGAATTTTCTGGCCCGTCCGATTGAAGGGATAGAGATGGAGGAGGAAGAGGAAGAAGAGGAGGAGGTTGAGGAGGCGGAGTGAGGTTATGATGGATTGCGGAAATTTTGTCGAGTATAAGAATAATGTTGCAAAGTTTCTGCTGATATGAGAATGTATGTGCAAGCGTAGTTGGAGCAGGGGGTGAAACGGCTTCGACGGGGTTGAGAAAGGCTATGGAGGCAACTCGGCATGGTACCGCCGTAACGGGCTAAAATCACAATTGCCAACGACGAGCATTATTCGCCGGTTCTCGCTGCAGCGTAAGCTGTAGCGGAACGGGGCCATGATCCAGGCCTGGCAACAGGAGCCGTGAGGCAGGGTCGAACCGGAGGGTGAGTGCCGGGCTAAATCCAGATGCACCCAGTCCTGCGAGGTAACGGAGGTTCCGAGGCGAGCCGATTGAGAGGCTGAGGGACTATATATTGGCAAGATGGTTGTAATTCCTCCTGGTTGAGTACTGATTTCGGACGCGGGTTCAACTCCCGCCACCTCCACCATTTAGTTTTGAAATTTCTCCGTAATGTTGTGAGCCGTCCAGCGAGGCGGCTTTTTTTGTGCCAAAAAAACGCAATATTTCCAACAGTTAACCGATACCGTTTCGACAGAAATCTTGGTTCACTTTCGGATTGACGGGAGTTGAACTCGCCACTTTTCTTCTCCACTTGCCAGGATTCTCCCAGACCTGTTGACTTCGGCTTTCGAAGTACGAGATTTTCGTACGCCATTTTGTTGCGTAAAATCAATCACATTATCAAGTCAACAGCTTTCGTACTCTTTCGTTGCTCATCTTGGTTGCGTCTATTGACTGGCGGGAGTTAAACACGGGTACGAGTCAAGGTATTTTTTGGCCATGATTCCAGGCGGCTATTGTGGCAACCTCTTGAATCTGATAAAGTTTGCGCCGTGTTTGCGTTGTTGCCTGAGTCGTAAAGTCTTCTGGATGAAGCGTGTACCTTGTCGAGTCGCGCAAGCGTGGTCCGTGTTGGCACCCGGTGGCATCGTGTCGCCGATTCGCCGGTTGGTGGTATCACAGACGCGGGTTGAGCCAGAAACGCAACATGTGGCGTTGTGTTTCGGCAGGCGAAGTAGTCGGTCGTGAAACGTTTGGAAAAAATATGTGATCCTGATCATCCATTGGTGAAGTTGTCAAACCGTGTGGACTTGGACTGGGATTGAGGATCGATTTGAGCCTCTTTACGCGGAGAAAGGGCGACCGGGAGTTCGGATTCGGTTACTGGCGGGGTTGACACTGTTGCAATCGCTGCAAGGCTTGAGCGAAGAAGAGGTGGTGGATCGCTGGCCTGAAAATCCATATTGGCAATTTTTGTGTGGGGAAAGCTACTTTTGCCACAAGAAACCGATTCATCGGACTGATCTTGGCCGGTGGCGTCGGCGGATAGGTGAGGATGGTCTTGAATTTTTATTGTCGGAAACCATCCGGCTTGGATAGGCAATGGGAGCGGTCAAGGCATCGAGCCTGGAGCGGGTAAGCGTGGACACCACCGTTCAACCGAAAAACATCTCCTACCCTACAGATTCCAAATTGTTGAACCGAAGTCGGGTACGCCTGGTGCGTTTATCGGCGAGGTTCGGAGTGGCACTGCGGCAAAGTTATCATCGGTTGGGACCGCAGGCACTGCTGGCAGCGAACCGTTACGCTCATGCCCGCCAGATGAAACGGATGGCACGTGAGGTGCGCACATTGCGGACCTACCTGGGGCGTGTTGTGCGTGATGTAGAACGGAAAATGCCTGAGAATCCAGAACAAACAGCGTTATTGCAGGAAGAGTTGGCCAAGGCACGGCAACTGCTCGCGCAACAACGCCAGGACAAGAACAAATTGTACAGTCTGCATGAACCCCAGGTGGTGTGCATCGCCAAGGGCAAAGCGCACAAACCCTACGAATTTGGATGCAAGGTCAGCTTGGCAGTGACCAACCGGGAATGCTTCGTGGTGGGTGCGCACGCACTTGCGGGCAATCCCTACGATGGACACACTCTGGGTAACACCCTGGATCAGGTGACGAAACTGACCGGCGTTCGTCCCGTTCGTCCCAAGAGGGCCTATGTGGGTCGCGGCTACAGGGGACACAATGTTACATCGACCCAGGTATTCATCTCAGGTCAGCGGCGAAGCGTGACACCCACCATCCGCAAGGAGTTGCGCAGGCGCAGCGCCATTGAAGCCAACATCGGCCATCAAAAGAACGATGGACGACTGGGCAGAAATTTTCTGCGCGGAGCCTTCGCTGATCAGGCCAACGCTATCCTCTGCGCCATCGGTTCCAATCTTCGCCTCCTCCTCAGATGGTTGAGGTCTCTTTTTGCCTGGATTTTGATGCTGCTGATAGGAGGATACAGGGCGGAATCAGCCTCGTATCCTGCCAAGCCATTGTGTGTGGCTTAAAACTCTTCCTTGGACTTCACCTTGCGACTGCACAACCTGCAAGTTGTAGCATGTCCAATTATTAATTGGAAGTACTATCCCATACTGCCGGCCATGCTCCATTTTCCCCTGCTCACCACGACTCCTCCCCAATTTGTTGTCAATGTTTGGCAAACAACCACGATTGCCCCTCTGTAGTGAAGGTAATGACCTGATAGGCGTCGGGTTTTTGTCCAGAAATTTCCATACCAGGAGAACCTGTTGGCATTCCCGGTACGGCAATTCCCCTTACAGGTGGTTTTTCTTCTAACAAACGGAGTACATCCCCAGCCGGGACGTGCCCCTCCACCAAGTAGTCCCCAATTACCCCGGTATGGCAAGAATCAATGTTTGGTGGAACCCCAAGCTGGCGTTTCATCGCCGTCACATCTGACACCTCCTCTACCTTCACGATAAAGCCGTTTTTCTCCATATGCGTTACCCATGCGCTGCAGCACCCACATGATGCTGCTTTGTAAACTACCAGGTTGGTAGTCACGGTCGCGGAACTTGGTACAAACAGTAGCCCCATCGACACCAGGACCAATCCCAGTCCCACCAGCCAGAAAATTCCTGCTTTACCACGCCAGTTCATACTACGTCTCCTGCGAGTCAATGCCGACATACCAACCGTCATTCGAGTTTGTTCCCGATGATTTACATGTTCATGCTGTTTCTTCTCACTTCTCCTATACAGAAATGTCTTTTGCAGAAGCATCTTTACGGATGGAAAATTCTTTGATCTGGAAATAGATTGCCGGGATGATGACCAACGTCAACAGGGTGGAAGAGATCATTCCGCCCACCATGGGGGCTGCGATGCGACGCATTACCTCCGAACCGGTGCCGGTACTCCACATGATGGGCAACAGACCTGCCATGATGGCCACCACGGTCATCATCTTGGGCCGTACCCGCTCCACAGCCCCTTCCATGATCGCTTCATTGAGATCGTCATGAGTCAGCGAGGTTCCCTCCGCCTTGCGCCGGGCAGTTCGCTCTTTCAAGGCGTGATCCAGGTAAATCAGCATCACCACCCCTGTCTCCGCCGCCACACCGGCCAGGGCGATAAACCCCACCGCCACCGCTACACTCAAATTGAAATGCAACAAGTCCATCAGCCAAACTCCGCCCACCAAGGCGAATGGCAGGGAAAGCATGACAATCAACGTCTCGGTCAAACGGCCAAAATTCAGGTACAGCAGCAGGAAGATGATCATGAGAGTCAACGGGATGACAATCTTGAGTTTCTCCTTGGCCCGTTCCATGTATTCAAACTGGCCGCTCCACAGGAGAAAAGTTCCGGTCGGCATCATCACCTGTTCCTGTACCGCTTTCCTGGCCTCGGCGACATAACCGCCAATATCCCGGTCGCGAATATCGACAAAAATGTAAACGGACAGCAGGGCGTTTTCGGTACGAATGGCCGCCGGACCTTTTTCCAGACGGAGGGTGGCCAATTGTCCCAGGGGTATTTGTGCGCCATTGCCAACCCGCACCAACACCTTTTTGGCAATGGATTCTGGATCGGAACGAAAATCACGGGGATAGCGCACGTTGACTGTGAACCGTTCCCGTCCTTCCACCGTGGTGGTGACGCTTTCACCACCCAACGCGGTGAGAATCACCTCCTGCAGGTCACCGATGGTCAACCCGTAACGAGTAATAGCATCCCGGTCTGGATCAATGGTCAAATAGTAGCCGCCTCCGACCCGTTCGGCATAGGCACTGGCGGTGCCGGGTACGCTCTTGACCACCGTTTCAATTCTCTGGGCCAATATTTCCAACTCGTCCAGACTTTTGCCGAACACCTTGATTCCGATGGGGGTGCGAATGCCGGTGGAAAGCATGTCGATACGTGCCTTGAGGGGCATGGTCCAGGCATTGCTCACACCTGGCAGCTGCAGAGCAGCATCCATTTCGGCCACCAGCCCATCCAGGGTTAGACCGGGACGCCATTCAGATTCGGGTTTCAGGTTGATGACCGTTTCGAACATTTCCGTCGGGGCAGGATCTGTCGCGGTGACGGCGCGTCCCGCTTTGCCAAACACGGAGGCCACCTCTGGAAAGCTCTTGATCAACTTGTCCTGGGTCTGGAGCAACTCTTCCGCCTTGGTCATGGAGAGTCCAGGCAAGGTGGTGGGCATGTAAAGCAGAGTGCCTTCGTTGAGATTGGGCATGAATTCGCTGCCAAGACGCATGGCTGGTTGAATGCTGCCTGCCAGCACGGCCACGGACAGCAGGATAAAGGAGATCTTGAAACGCAATACCAGTTGGATAACCGGACGGTAGATCCAGATCAAGAAGCGGTTGATGGGATTTTTGTGTTCAGGCAGGATGCGGCCACGCACGAACAACAGCATCAACACCGGTACCAGAGTGATGGAGAGCAGGGCCGCTCCGGCCATAGAGAAGGTTTTGGTGAAAGCCAAAGGCTTGAACAGTCGTCCCTCTTGGGCCTCCAGGGTAAAGACTGGCAGGAAAGAGACGGTAATGATCAACAGGCTGAAAAAGAGGGCTGGCCCCACCTCTACCGCCGCTTCCATGAGTACTTGGTGGCGTGGTTTGTCCGGCGGGGCACGCTCCAGATGTTTATGGGCATTTTCGATCATGACAATGGCGGCGTCCACCATGGCACCGACCGCAATGGCAATACCACCCAGGCTCATGATGTTGGAGGTCATGCCCAAAGATTGCATCAGCAGCACGGCGATCAGCACACCCACCGGCAGCATAAGAATGGCCACCAGGGCACTGCGTACATGCAGCAAAAAGATGATACAGACCATCGCAACAATCAGACTCTCTTCGACGAGGGTATACTTCAGGGTCTCCACGGCCCGCAGGATCAATTCCGAGCGGTCATACACTGCCACGATCTGCACCCCCTCACCCAGACTGCTGACAATTTCAGCCAGTTTTGCCTTGGCACTTTCGATGACGGCCAGAGCATTTTGCCCAAAACGCTGGATAACAATGCCACTGACCACCTCCCCTTCGCCGTTCAACTCGGCTAGGCCCCGCCTCTCGTCCGGTCCCAGTTCCACCCTGGCAACATCGCGCAGGCGAACCGGAACACCTTTTTCCTCCTTGAGGACAATATTCTCAATGTCTGCCACGCCCCGCAGATAACCACGCCCCCGCACCACATATTCGGTTTCGGCCATTTCCACAACTCGTCCACCGACATCGCGGTTACTCATGGCGATGGCCTGACTGACTCGGGAGAGAGGAATATTGTAGGCTTGCAACTGTTGGGGATCGACCACGACTTGATATTGCTGTACATAGCCGCCGACACTGGCCACCTCGGCCACCCCTTCTGCCTTGGCCAAATGATAGCGTATATACCAATCCTGCAGGGTGCGCAGTTCGGCCAAGGTTTTGTCCTTGGCCAGAACTGCATACTGATAGACCCAACCAACACCTGTGGCATCTGGTCCCAAGGTGGGGGTGACACCGGAAGGCAATCGTTTGGCGGCAAAGTTGAGATATTCCAGCACCCGGCTGCGCGCCCAGTAAATATCGGTGCCATCTTCAAAGATGACATAAACAAAGGAAGCTCCGAAGAATGAAAAACCTCGCACCAGTTTGGAACGGGGCACGGAGAGCATGGCTGTGGTCAGGGGATAGGTTACCTGATCCTCTACCACCTGGGGTGCCTGGCCGGGAAATTCGGTATACAGGATGACCTGGACATCCGAAAGATCGGGAATGGCATCCAGGGGGATGCGAAGCACCGCATAGATTCCGCTGCCAACGATAAAAAATGTGCCAAGCATCACCAACAACAGGTTGCGGCACGACCAGCGGATGAGCCAAGCAATCATCGCACGATTTCCTTATCAAACAGCCAAAAGACGCGGATCAATTGATTTCCAAACCGCACCCAATGTCACTGCGGTGCGGACATTGCGGCCAAATGTGCCTCCATTTGGCCCATCAATTCGGTCAGCAGTGCCAACCGTTTATTCATCACATCATGATGTCCTGTCATGTCATCCATCATTTCCTGGTCCATCATGCCCGATCCACTGCCATGCTCTTTTTGGTTGCCAGCATGGCCCATGTCTCCCATCATGCCCCCCTTCTTCTCCTTGCCCATCATCTGCTCCATCTGGCCCATCATCTCCTCTGTTCTGGCACGAAATCCGGCCAGGAGGGTGCGCAACCCGGCACCATGTTCGGTCAGGAGTTTGTTGCGATCCGCACCGGGTGGGCTCTTCTGCGCTTTGTCCAACACCCCCTTCATGGCGGTCAACCGTTCTTCTGCATCTGCCAGTTCCCGTTTCATTTTTTCCATTTTGATGGACATCTTGGCCATCTTTTTTTCCATTTGGTCGCCATGGCTCCCGGTATCATCCTTGGCAGGGACCGTTTGACTCTGTCCATGAGCGTGTTCCGTTTTGGCAGGTTGATGACCCGAATGCTCGCTGTTTTCCCCGGCCATCAAGGGGGGGGTGGAAAGGGCCAAAAAGAGAGCAACTGTACCAATCGTTAAGCTCTTTTTCATGTTGAATCTCCAGAAATTGCAGAATTTGAACATCCGGGTACGGTCATGTTCCCGGGGTTGACACAAACAGTGCGACGGATCTCAATGCCCTGCATATGTACCGTGAAATCTCGGTGCAGTGGCACCATCAGTCGTATTGGCTGGTGGCTCTTTTTTCTGCTCCGCACGTTGACCGCTGCTCATTCCGCCCATCATGGGCACCATCATCACTGGACATCCGGAGGTGACCAACCCAAGCGCACCAAACACGACCATACGAGATAATTGTTCTCGCCACCGCCATGAGTTGATTGTTGTAGACATTGTTTGTCTCCCTGGTTGCACGTGGATCAATGGGAAAAATGGCCCAAGGCACCCTTCAGGTTGGCCTCGGCGTCGATGAGAAAATTGGCACGCACCACCACCTTTTCTCCGTCGCCAAGCCCCTCGCGGATCTGTACATAACCTCCTCCCTGGGAACCGATCTGGACCGGACGCGGTTCGTACAACCCTTCGCCACGCTCCACCAGCACCACCTGCCGGTTCCCGCTGTTCAACACCGACGAATCAGGAACGGTCAGAATCTGGGTTTCCCCGCTAGGCGTAGCCAACTCCACCGTGGCATAGAGGGCAGGGCGTAATTCGCCGCCGGGGTTGGGCAGTTCGATGCGCACCTTGACGGTGCGCGTCTCGGCGACCAAAGTCGGATAGATGAAAGAGACCTTGCCCTTGAAGCTCTTACCGGGAATGGCGTTGAGAGTCACACTCGCCTCTTGCCCTTCCCGGACCATACCCACATCCTGTTCGAAGACATCAGCCATCAGCCAGACGGTGGAGAGATCCGCCAAGCGATACAACACCTCACCAGGCATGAAACGCATGCCCTTGATGGCACTCTTTTCCAACACCACGCCATCCACCGGCGATTGCACTGTCAAGGTGCGCCGGATCTTCCCTTTCTTGCGCAATTGGGCAACCTGATCGGCAGAGATGTCCCAGTTGCGCAGGCGCAACAGGGCTCCTTCAGCCAACTGACGCGCCGTACTCAGGCTTTCCGGATCAGCCCCTTTCAAAGCAGAGATCGTACTGGTGGCTGCCAGATACTCCTGTTGGGCCAAGACCAAGCCGGGGCTGTAGACCTCCATCAGTGGTTGTCCTCGCCGTATCTTCTGGCCAGTGCTGTCCGCATGCAGATGTTCAATCCATCCTTCATATTTCATGGAGACGATCTGCAACAGTCGCTCGTCCACCTGTACCGTGCCCACAGCCCGAATGGAACGTGACAAGGAACGGATCGTGGCAGCTTCGGTGCGCACGCCCAGTTTTTGCACCTTGTCCAGACTGATGCGTACTGTGCTGCCATCGCCCAGTTCATCCGCGTACACCGGGATGTAATCCATCCCCATGCCATCCTTCTTGGGAGTGGGTGAGGTATCCGGTAGGCCCATTGGGTTGCGGTAATAGACAATCTTGCGCTCACTCTTCCCGACTGCAGGAGAGGTTGATAGCACCTGTCCGCTCTGTTCCCCGGCCTTTCCTGAAACAGCCGTACCATGGCCAGCATGATCCACCGGTTTGGCCGTTGTTTCAGCCAACGCACGACCAGGCTGGGCAGGCAAAGATGCCAACCCAATGAGCAGCCATGCCACTATCAACCTATTTCTCTTCATGGCAACCATTTTCACAATTCACCTCCAATCAGTCGTTCGATGTCTGCCAAGCGCATCTGTTGCTCGTATTGGGCCTTGATCTGCTCGATGCGGTACTTTTTTAACCGCTGTACCGCATCCAGCACCTGCAGAGACTCGCCAGCACCGTTTTCATAATTTCTGAGTGCCGATTGCAAGGCCATTCGCGCCTGGGGCAACAGGCTCTCTTTGCTGATCTGTTCCACTCCCCGCGCTGATTCCAAAGCCAGCAATGCCTCCTGCAACTCGGCAACAAGGCGTGTTCGTTCTGCTTCCAGACGCGACTGTGACGCCCGCTCCATGGCGACCGTTTCATTTTCACGGGCACGGCGCGCCTCCCACTGCAGCGGAATGCTCATTTCCACCATGGCCTCAAAACTGTCCGTTTCATTCTGGCGTTTGACTATCCCCATACCTACCCCCACGTCGGGAAACCACTCTCGCGAGGCCAATTCCCGGTTGCTTTGAGCCGCAGTAAGAGTGGCCCGATCCTTGGCCAGTTGAGGATTGGTCTCCAGCAGACGGGGCATAAGTTGCCCAAAATCGAGAGCAGAGGTCGCTGGGATGGTGCGCAGGCGTGGCTGCTCCACAATGGGAGCCTCTGGTGCACGGTTCAGCAGGGCGTTGAGCCTGGCTTTCAGTTTTTTGCGTTCATTGCCCAACCGTACCCGTTCCGCCGTCAAACCGCCCCGTTCCAATTCGGCAGCGGTCACCTCGTTCTGCAACGCTGCCCCCTGGGCATAACGGGCCTGGGTCACCCGCACCAGAGTGCGCAAAATGCTGATCAACTCCTCATTCTGCTCCATGGAAAGGTGGATCTGATGATATTCGGCATAGACTGTCTTGACTTTGCCAAGCAACTCTGCTGTCAATGCCGCCTGTTCTCCTTGTGCCTTGTGATGATCGGCCTCTGCCACCTGCCGTTTCAACCTCCGTTTTCCCCACAAGGGAAACTCCTGCTGCACGATCAACTTGGTGGCGGAAACCCGACTCGGCAGACCACTGGAGTTTTTGCTGATATCTTCAAAAGTGACCTGCAGCTTAGGATCAGGCAGGGCATCGGATCCTTCCACGCGGGCGGCGGCAGCTTCGGCCTCCAGAGCCATGGCCGCCAATTCAGGATTCATGGTCCGCACCAGCGCCAGCAACTCCTCCACCGAAGCACCGATGGCTCCCTCTTCCGAATGGGTCGCATGATGCGATTCTCCGGCATGGAGTTGGCCCAGGAGAACCAACGCCACCAACATGCCGCCCACCACCATTTTTCCTGCTTTTCCATGCGATGATTTGTTCACAGAGCTGCTTCCTCTCATCAATGGCGTGCCGATATCCGGGCAGAAAGGGAGTTGCCATCCCTTTTCACGGTGATCACGGCACTGTCAAAACTGGTAACCTCTGCCGCTGCTTCTCCGCTCAGACGGTTATCACCGGATGGTTTCAACACAGTTTCCAGCTTTTTTCCCTGCAGTAGAAAAACCACCTTGCCCGTTGCCCCATCAGTCGGCTCTGGATGGCCCTCATGGTTTGTGAAATAGATATCCACCACTTTTCCTCGAACAGTTAATTCCAGAACCTGTCCATGACTTTCCACCATCTTTCCGCCATGAGCGGGGGTGAGATCACCATGCGCCCAGGCGGTATTACCCAGACCGATCACAAAAACCGTCAAAGCAGTGCGAATCCATTGTCTGACCTGCATCGTTCAGTACCTTTGTTCATCCAGGGTTATGATAGAAACAGTATGAGGGAAAATTGTCACAAAAGTATGACAACGATGGCCCCGTCGATTTTTTTGTGTGCCGCACAAGAATGCTCTTCTCATGCCTTAATCTTCCCCATGAGCAAGGAGGCTTTTTGCTATGGCGCGTTGTCCGACCAACAGGAACACCACAGGGGTGACCAGGGTATCCAACAGGGTGGAAGAGATCA
The DNA here is from genome assembly GCA_002753095.1 of Magnetococcales bacterium. Taxonomy (GTDB): domain Bacteria; phylum Pseudomonadota; class Magnetococcia; order Magnetococcales; family Magnetaquicoccaceae; genus Magnetaquicoccus. The sequence goes on along the minus strand of PDZU01000042.1, from coordinate 1,828 downwards.
GTCCACCAAATATGACGATTGCCACCGGGTGCAGGATCTCCTTGCCCGCCGCGTCCGCATCCAGCATCAGAGGAATGAGGGCCAAGGCCGCCACCAGGGCGGTCATCAGCACTGGGGTAAGCCGTTCCAGGGAACCACGCACAATCATCTCCCTCCCGAACGACTCTCCTTCCTGGGTGACAAGATGGAGATAGTGGGAGATTTTGAGAATGCCGTTGCGGGCTGCAATGCCAGTCAGGGTGATAAACCCCACCAGACTGGCCACAGACAGGGATTGCCCGGCCAGCCACAGGGCTGCCACACTGCCCACCAGGGCCATGGGAATGTTGGCCATGATTACCAGGACCAACACGGCAGAGCGGAAATGGCTGTAGAGCACCAGAAAGATACCAACCAACGAAAGAGTTGCCAGCAGAGCGATCAGGCGGGTAGCTTCCTGTTGGCTGCGAAACTGTCCCTCGTAAGAAAGATAATATCCAGCTGGCAATGCCATGGCAGAGAGTCGTTGCTGGACATCGGTTACGACTGCGCCCACGTCGCGGCCCTGGGTGTTGGCCAGCACCACGATACGCCGCCGCATGTTGTCCCGGTTGATCAGATTGGGACCACTACTCTCTTCGACCTGGGCCACCAGTTTCAAGGGAATCTTACCCCTGGGGGTATCGATGAGGATCTCCCCGAAATCGCCGCTCTCGGTGCGCCACTCTTCGGACAGACGCACCACCACATCAAACGTGCGCTGTCCATCCAGGATCTGGGAAACAACCTTGCCCTGCAGGGCTGCCTGCAAGGTTTCGGACAGTTGATTGAGGGAGAGTCCATACTTGAGTGCTTCCCCTCGATCCAGGCGGATGCGCACCTGAGGAATCAATACCTGTTTTTCGATCTGGAGATCGGCTAGACCGGGAACGGTGTTGATGAGGGAGCGGACATCTTCGGCCTTGGTGCGCAAGGTATCCAGATCTTCCCCAAAAATCTTGATGGCAATCTCTGCCCGCACACCAGACAACAGGTGATCCAGACGGTGGGATATGGGTTGGCCTACGTTGATCGCTGTGCCGGGAATGACGGCAAGTACACGGCGCAGTTCGCCCAGAATAACCTCTCGTTTCCGTTCTGAGGGGCGGAGATCAACATCGATTTCGGAAAAATTGACCCCTTCCGCATGTTCATCCAACTCGGCGCGTCCGGTACGTCGCCCCGTGGAGATCACCTCTGGTACCCCTCTGAGCTGCTGTTCCGCCAAGGTGCCGATGCGATTGGATTCGGACAGGGAGGTGCCAGGCGGCAGGATCAGGCTGATAGTCACCGTTCCTTCGTTGAAGGCGGGCAGGAAGGTGCGTCCCAGCCAGGGAATGGAGGCTCCGGCCAACAGCACCAGCAGCAGGGCCATGCCGAGCAGCGGGCGAGGATGATCGAAAGACCAATACAGGAGGCGGCGGTCTCCTGTTTTGAGAGCGCGCACCAACCAGGAATCTCCATGTGCCACGACTTTGGTGCGGGGCAGCATATAGCAACAGAGTGCCGGGGTTAGGGTCAGGGAGACCAGCAAGGAGGCCAGGATGGAGACAATATAGGCTACCCCAAGCGGTGTGAACAGACGTCCTTCGATACCACTCAGAGCAAACAGGGGAATGAAGACCAGTACCACCACCAGAGTGGCGTAAACGATAGAGTTGCGCACTTCGTTGGAAGCAGAGCGCACCACCTGGAGCACGGGGCGCGGTTGGGGCAGAGCGGCATTTTCCCGCAGGCGGCGGAATATATTCTCCACATCAACCACCGCATCGTCCACCAGTTGGCCCATGGCCCCTGGCAAGCCCCGCAG
>PDZU01000142.1 GCA_002753095.1 Magnetococcales bacterium | reverse complement strand
TCTGTTCACCCGGTTGCCCTCTGCAACAACAGTGGACGATTACGAAAACCTCCTCCCATGGAACGTCAATAAAGCTACCCTGTCAACGGATTGAGATACGCGGAGAATTCACCGCTTACACATCGGGACGCTCCGCAGCATGTGGCATCAGTTGTACACTCTTGTTTGTCGCAGCATTTAGCCTCTCACCCTACATAAACTATCGGGGGGATGTTCGACTACCATTAGCACGGAGGGGAGCTGATCCTCAGAAACAGTGAGGACAATCGGTGCGACGATGAAATGAAACTTGGTGAGTTCCACCGGTCAGGAAATTGAGTTCTGCCCTGCGATTCGTCATTAGTGGATGAATGCGTTCACCTCTAAGAATCGTGCGGATTCCTTCGTGAACTGTATAAGTTGCGGCGATTCCCACCATAGGGCCGCAGCTGCCAATTTTTCTATCTTTTCGCGTCAGTTTGCGCAGGTTCCCAAACTCCGCTTTCTGTAACTCCTGGAGACCAACTTGAATGCACGTAAAGCACGCCGTTTCACGTGGGATGATCGTTGGTCCGATCAGACTAACATGTAAATTATAACCTCCGCCAATGATAAAAGGTATTCCTCGAGTTATACAGGCTTTATTAATAATCGAAGATGTTTCATCTATGCTAGGGTAATCAGCACAATTTATTACCAAATCAGGAATGCAATCCATAACTGAACCGCTAATCAATGACTCAAAATCTTCCGCACTGTATACAGCTTTTTCCGTGCTGTGAACGATCAATTCGCTATCGATAGTTCTTAGATGATTCGCTAGAGCGTCCACCTTCAGTTTGCCGACGTCTGCGGAGGAGAAAAGTGATCGGTTAAGGTTGCTCAACTCCACTCGGTCAGGATCAGAGATCAGCAAAGTCCCAATGCCGCTTCTGGCTAGCAAATTGACTACCCAAGATCCAGCACCACCAACCCCCAGGACCATGACTTTGGCCTTGCGTAACCTTTCCCATGCAGTGAAGACCAATGGTCCCGGGAAATAGTCCTGCAGAAAGGAAAGAACACGCCGGTGGTGGTGATGTGCAATTTTCTCAGCTATCGATACTGGTTCCAGAACGCAGGCATCAACAAGTCTTTCACAGAGGATTTTTGCCTGAGTCTCTAACTTTATTGCTTCAGTATCAGATCTGCCTATATTTCTGGCTAAGTCACCGATACTCCTCTTGCCATCCATATTTTTCAGAAGTGAAAAAATATCGTCTTTTAATACAAAACGCAGAGAGCGTCTCGTATTCCCAAGAAAAAAATCGACCTGACATCGGTCAGCATCACGGTTTCCTGGGACCATAGCCACCGAGGGGCGCAGTCTGAGTAATTCATGCATTTGCTAATACCTGGGTGGTTTTTAGGGAAGCAACCCGACGTAGCGTGGGTTGGCTAATATTCGCACAAGTTGGGCAGTCAGGATCTCGTTCCACCCTGAATCTGTCAGTGGTGTTGTTCCTGAATAGAAATTCCGCTCGGCCTCCAGGTTCTTCGGAAAGATTGAGAAAATGTCTTAGAATCGTCATAACCCCCTGGGCGGCGGCATAAGCAGAAAGACTTGGTAACCCCCCGAATCCAAGACGCCGGTCACTCACAGGGTGATCCACCGGTTTCCAGTCGGTCAAAGACCTTTGGAAAAAGCGTGTGTAACAATCTGTGCAAGGTGTTTGGCCGGGAATGGTGAGTTCTCCATGGCACCCCAAGTGTGCGTCAAACCCTCCTGCAGCAAAAAATGGAATTCCTTTGTGCAATGCAATTCGGCAAAGAAGGGTATTAACATAACCAACATACGGTTCGTCGGCAGCATTGATCAAGAGGTCAACGCCATCCAGCGAAAACTGTTCTTCAAGGTCAGGACGGATCGTCTGTCTGCGAAAAGAAACTTCAACATGTGGATCAATTTCACGAAGCAAGATGGCAACTTGTTCTGCCTTAGATTGCGATTCACCGCTAGAGGAGGGAAAAACTTCTCGGACTGCATTTGTGGCAAGCTTTCCATCAATCAAGATGAATCGTCGGAAACCAACCATATTGAGGGTACGTACCATCCAAGATCCCACAGATCCTACACCGACAAGGGCAATCTTTGCTGCATGGATGCGGTGAAGTGCCTCGGAGGCTTCGTATTCGCTACCCACGGTGTCTAGCAGAAAAGTTGCGAATCGTTCCAGCTTTTTCTTGTAGGGTGATGGAAGTTCCAGATCGTCAAGCCAACTTCCATTGACAACTATTCCCTTCTCTCGCAGGTATGCCAGAAAGGAAATTGCCTTGTTTTGGGTGTCTGGATCCAAGCCGACCAGTAAATCACCAAGACTTGTATTACCATTGAGGCGTGGAATAATACGAACAAGGCAGGGGAGGCACGCGACCTTCACTCTTTTCCTGGTTGTTAGAAATACGAAGACGAGATCCTCATCATCTCCAAGGTAAACGTCAATCCCGTCACGCAACAAAGGAACAAAGGAGTCAGTAGACGGTAGTTGCATGGATTGTAGCACCGTATTATTGAACAACATGGAAACAAACCCGAACATTCCTGCCAAAAAGAAGGCAACAGACACCCATTCCCGACGATCTTCCCGGTCTGACCGCTCTAGGGATCAATACTGGACTTCACCGCCATTGAGGAGAAGAAAGTGCTCCCAATCTGTGTTGGTTCCGGCGAAAGTAGCATCTTGACTGCACACCCGGGTACAACAGTCGGAACGACTCCCAGAACAACTTGCAGTGTAGTTCGCTCCATTGACCATATCCTCCTCAACGGCAATTTCCGCAAATCCATCTGTCTCAAGCCGCTGTGTTATTTCTTTTTTTGTCATTTGAATGGATCCCTTAAGTTAGGATGTAAGGTTTATGTTTTTCTTGGGGGAATTGTAATTTGCATAAACGTAACGTGTCAAGTGATTTTGTTGAAAATTTACATCATGAATATTATAATTTTATGTGATATGAAAATCATATATATTCTAAAAATAGTTTTTATGCTAACCACTATGATGTTTTATTTGTGATTTTCCGTGAGAGGTGAATTGTCTGTGATTGTCTGGCAGTACAATCAACCTTTTGCGTGAGATCCGTTGCGGTTTGCTTGCCCAAAACTCCCGATCAATCAACTCACGGCGCCACCAAACCATGGCTGCCAGACTCAAGCCGTGATGTTCGGCATGCGCCTTGATCATCCACGGCGTCGCTTGACATTTTACATGACGCTATTGGTGTCCGAGAATTTTCTGGTATGCTGGCGGTGGGTCGGGTGCTGAGAGAGGAGAAGGCGGTTGCGCAGCACACTGACTGTGGATAATCCTTCCATGGGTGAACAGACAACTGGAGACACGAAGAGCGATGGACGTGGCCGAAAAACTGCAGATCAAGGTGCGCACCCTGCCGCCGCCCATGGCTAGAGAAGTACTGAATTTCATTGACTACCTGGAATTTCGCCGTGGACTACAGGCAATTCCAGAAGCGATGGATCTGGTTGCCGCCCAGGAGGACGCCATGCGCCATGTATGGGATAACCCCGAAGACGAGGTTTGGAACAATGTACCAACCCGGTGACTTGGTGATGGTGCCCTTTCCTTTCTCCAACCTGGAAGCCACCAAAAAACGCCCTGTCCTGGTCCTGATCACACCAGATGCGCGTGGCGACTTCATCGGTTTGGCCGTCACTTCCGTGCCCACGGACAATCACTCCATGGAAATAGGCGCAAGTGCTGTCCTTGACGGTTCCCTCCCGAAACGAAGCTGGCTGAGATTGGACAAAATCTTTACCCTGAACGTCAGTCGTGTGGAAGGGATGTTTGCCAGGGTTGCAGTGCCATTCAGGTCTCAGGCATTGCAGCGACTTTGCCTCATCTTGGCTCAGGATATCACCCGTGCACCTCTATTGCCGCCATGATCAGACAACCATCAGGGTGATCGCATTTGGATCTTTTCCGCATCGTTCTCCAGACAACACGGTGCATGTCGGGCGTCCGCCCTCCAGGAGCGTGCCCCTGCGGGGCACAGATTTGGGCGCGCTGCGCAGATTTACTGCGTAAATCTGCTTTTGTGAAAGCGCGCCATTACACACAGGGCTCTGCCCTGCACCCGCAAGGGGAGATAATCTCCCCTTGACCCCATGATACTTCTAAAGGGGATCGCTCTGCTTGACCTGTTGCAGCCAAAGTTGCAGCGCGCGATGAATGGGGGCAAAGGCTTGGCGCAGCCGTGACAGTTGTTGCGTCGCCACCGGCCAATTGTGGTCGCGTATGGCTGTGTGCAGATCGTTGGCAGCGTACTGCATCTCTGGAAAAATGGTGTGCAGCATGGAACCACGGATGACATGGGATAGAGCCTGCAACTGGCCGTTCTCCCCGCCCGCCTGCAGATGACGCTCCAGAGCATCGATCATGGTGGGCAACTGCTCGATGATCGTATGGGCCACCGAGGGCATATCCTCTTCGGCCAAGCCCAACGCCTGCAGCGCCCGCAAGGTCTCCTGAATCGCCGGTGCAGGCGCTGCTGCTGTGTCGCGGGTGCTGTGAGGCGCCAGATACACGGCCAAAGTCTGACGCAACACATCCAAAGCGAGCGGCTTGACCAATACCGCATGCATGCCAACCTCCAGACAGGTTTGTCGGTTTTGTGGGGTGGCATCGGCGGTAATGGCAACAATGGGCGTCTGTGGGCGGCCCTGCTGCTGCTCCTGCAGACGGATCAGGCGGGTGGCTTGATAGCCATCCATCACCGGCATCTGGCAATCCATCAGGATCAGATCGACCGCTTGCGCCTGCAAAAGGCGCAATACCTCCTCCCCGTTGCTGGCGCTGAGACAGCGGGAACGGTCACAGCCCAATTTGGCCAACATGCCCAGCAAAATGGTCCGGTTGGCGACTTGATCATCCGCAATGAGCAGAGTGGCCGCAGGATAACGGGGCGATTCCTCGCGGCGCGTGCTGCTGCTGCAAACAGCAGGAGGCTCCGGTTGCTGTTGCAATAAACGTTGTAGTTTGTCGTGCAACTGCTCGGCCCGGAAGGGTTTGCGCAGAGAGATGGCCACACCCGGCAACGCCATCTCTGCCGCGCTGCCCGCTTCGGGTCGCTCCACCAAAAACAGAAAGGCAGACGCCAGTTGTCCCGTGCGGCACTCTGCCAACTCGGCGGGATGGGGTTGGCCCAACCCTTGGTTGACGATGACAATGGCAAAAGGGTGCTGCCG
>PDZU01000141.1 GCA_002753095.1 Magnetococcales bacterium | reverse complement strand
TTTTTGCAGTTGATGCAGATCATGTGATCATGGTGCTGCTCACCGGCCAGTTCATAGATGGCCCGCCCATCTTCGTGACGGTGGCGATAAAGCAGGCCGGCCTGCTCGAACTGGGTCAAAACCCGGTAGACGGTCGCCAACCCCATACGGAAACCATTGGCCTGCAACTTTTGATGAATCTCTTCGGCAGAGAGGTGAACCTCTTCGTTTTCGGAAAACAGGGAGAGCACACTCATCCGCGAGAGTGTGGGACGTAGTCCTGCATTGGTCAGGTCTTGCAGATTGCTGGTCACGCGCGATTCTCCCTGCTTAAGGCATTGGGCCATTCCATTGATATTCTGCACCGTGTTGCAAATAATGCGCACTTTAGCTGCCTGTTTGCAAGGAAAAGTAAATCACCCTTTTGTGGATCAGGCAAAATGCGGTGCAGGCGGGGCGGTGGGGCTGTGTGCATGATTGGTAGAATTCTGTAAAACATGCATAAATTTTTATTTTTTCATGTATTGGGTGAGCCATGGATTTTACGACCACGCAGTTGCAACGCTATTCCCGACAGTTGCTATTACGGGAGGTGGGGGGGCAGGGACAGGCCCGCCTGCTGGCCAGTCGTGTTGTGCTGGTGGGGGCAGGCGGTTTGGGTTCTCCGGCGGCGCTCTATTTGGCGGCGGCGGGGGTGGGTCGCTTGGTGATTGTGGATGATGATCGGGTCGAACTGTCCAATTTGCAGAGGCAAATATTACATGACACGGACCGTTTGGGGGTCGAGAAGGCCCAGTCGGCAGCCCAGACTTTGCGTGCCCTCAACCCCGATACGGAGGTGGTGCCCGTGCTGAGCCGTCTGAGCGCAGACACGGTCCAGGCGGTGCTGGCCCAGGGGGATCTCATCCTGGATGGCAGCGATAATTTTGCCACGCGCTATGTGTTGAATGAGGCGTGCTGGCAGGCGGGCAAGCCGTTGATTTCGGCGGCGGTTTTAGGTTTCGAGGGGCAGTTGTCCACCTTCCGTCATGGGGTGGATCGTGCATCTCCGTGCTATCGTTGTCTCTATCCAGAGATGCCAGCGGCAGGCAGCACACCAACCTGTCGCAGTGCTGGTGTTTTGGGGGCGGTGGCCGGTGTTTTGGGGGCCTGGCAGGCGGCAGAGGCGATCAAGGAGTTGTTGGGGATTGGCGACTCATTGGCCGGTTCACTGCTGTTGCTCAATCTGTTGCACGGCCAGATCATGCGTATTCGGGTGGATAAACGGGCCGACTGTCCGGTGTGCGGAGAGTGTGTGAATCAATCTGCTGTGCAGCCCATGGGCGGCGTTGCAGATGTGATTCACACACGCGGAGCAGGGGCTTGAGTGTTGTCCTATCCGCCCAGGGCAGACATGCGGTTGCTGGGGCGATACAGCTCTTTTTCTTCAAATTCATGCTGTTTCGGTTTAAGGGCGATGGCGCTATAGATGATATTCTGGATCTCGGCATCGCTGGCGCCAGCGCGCAGATGCTCTTTCAGATCCATGCGGTCGCTGCGGCCCAGACAGTAGACCAGTGCCCCCTTGGAGGTCAGGCGCATGCGGTTGCAGGTGTCGCAAAAGTGGCGGGAACGGGCCGAGATGACCCCCACATCCGCCGCCGAGTCCACCAGACGAAAATAGCGCGCCGGACCAGAACCATGCTCCCCGCTGACCGGAATCAGTTGGCGGGCAAAATGGCTCTGGATGCGGGCCAAAATCTCTTCGGCGGGCATGAACAGGCTGGCCATCTCCTGCCCGGCCACCCCCACGGGCATTGTCTCGATAAAGCGCAGCAGCAGCCCCCGTTGCTGGGCAAACTGCACCATGTCAGGAATCTCCAGGTCATTGATGCCGCGCATGACCACCATGTTGATTTTGACCGGATGCAACCCGGCCTGCAGAGCGGCCTCAATGCCAGCCAGCACAGTGGCAAGCCCCAGTTGCTCGGAGCGGGTGGGCAATAGGTCGGGGCGCAACAGATGGCGCTGCGTGATATGATCGAACGTTTCCGGGTTCAAACTGTCCAGGGAGATGTTGACCCGCTGCAGCCCGGCCTTTTTCAAGGCGCCGGCAAAGCGTTCCAGCAGCAGGGCGTTGGTGGTCAGGGCTAACTCCTGCAGGCCGGGCAGTTGGGCAATCTCCTGCACCAGCCCCACCAAATTGCGGCGTAACAGGGGCTCCCCACCGGTCAGGCGGATCCTCTCTATGCCCAATGCCAGAAAAATCCGCAACAGGCGAACCAACTCAGCAAAACTGAGCAGTTCCCGATTGTTGGGTAACAGGGTCTCGTTGGGCAGGCGGCAATAGTTGCAGAAGAGGTTGCAGCGGTCGGTGACCGAAACCCGCAAATAGCGAATATGACGACCAAAAGAGTCAATCAGCACGGGTCATCTCGCCGGAAATGGCCGCTTTTGCCCCCCGCTTTTTCCAGCAGACGAATCTGCCCGATGGTCATGGCCCGGTCTACCGCCTTGCACATGTCATAGATGGTCAGGGCGGCCACCGAAACGGCGGTCAACGCCTCCATTTCCACACCGGTTTGCCCATGGGTGCGCACCTGGGCGGTGAGATGGATGCGGTTGTTGGCGCGATCCGGCTCAAAGGCAATCTTGACCGAGGTCAGATTGAGTTGATGACAAAGGGGGATCAACATGTCAACCCGCTTGGCGGCCATGATTCCGGCAATGCGGGCCACCTCCAACACATCCCCCTTGCTCAGTTGACGGTCAAGAATCAGTTGCAGGGTTTCCGGTTGCATGACCACTTCGGCAGCGGCAATGGCCAGTCGATCACTGGCTGATTTGTCAGAGACATCCACCATGCGGGTGGCACCCTGGGCATCAAAATGGGTCAGAGGGGAGTTGTCAGGCATAGTCGATCCATTGCACGGTGACCAGATCCCCATCAACAACACCTGTGCAGCCCTCCGGCAGGACAATGAAGACGTTGGCCTTGGCCAGACTGGTCAGAATGCCAGAACCTTGCGGGCCGGTGACTTCAACCCAGGGGGTCGCGGCAAGCGTGCCGTCCGGGTGATCGAAGTGGACGATGCCACGCAAAAAATCCATGCGTGGATGTTTTTTGTGCCAGTTGCCCCGGAATTGGGCCTGAAAACGCCGTTCCGGTTCCGGGTTGGCCCCCATCATCTTGAGCAGGGCAGGGCGGACAATCAGCAGAAAAACGGTCAGGCTGGAGACCGGATTGCCGGGCAGGCCAAAAAAGTGCGCTCCGCCGAGTCGACCATAGGCTTGCGGTTTGCCCGGCTTCATGGCCACCTGCCAAAAGTCAATCTGGCCATCCTGCAGGAGAATCTCTTTGACCAGATCATAATCACCGACCGAGACACCGCCACTGCTGATCAGGGCGTCCACCTGGGCGCCACCACGTTGCAGGGCTTCGGTCAGAGCGTGTCGGTCATCGCGCACGGCCCCCAGGTCGAGTATCTCTACCCCCAAGGCGCTCAGGGCCGCCCGCAGGGTGGCCCGATTGCTGTCATAGACCTGACCGGGCGCCAGAGGCTGATCATCGGCCACCACCTCGTTGCCGGTGGAGAGAATGGCCACCCGCAAGCGGCGCAAGAGCGGGAGAGTCGTCTTGCCCAAGGCGGTGAGTAGTCCCAGATCGGCCACACCCAGGCGACGACCGGCCGCAAAAATTGCGCTACCGGCGGCAATGTCCTCACCGGCACAGCGGATATTGAGCCCCGCTGCCGGACCGGGTCGAATGGTGACCCTGTCGTGCTCTCTGGTGACATGCTCCTGCATGACCACACAATCGCTGCCGGGGGGGATGGGGGCACCGGTCATGATACGCACCGCCTCGCCCGCCTGCAGGGGAGTCGTCAAACGGGAACCGGCGGGCAGATCGGCGACCACGCGCAGCGTAACCGCAGCACTGCCGAGGTCCGCGCTGCGGATGGCGTATCCGTCTACGCCAGAGTTGTCATGGTTGGGGACCGCCTCGCCCGCGTAAATGGCCTGCGCCAACACCCGACCCAGGGCATCGCGCAGCGCGGTTGTATGGGTGTCTGGGGCAACCGTTTGCACCTGTTCCAACACCCGACGTTTGGCTTCGGCAAAGGAGATCATGGGCTATCCGTGCGTTGCAGGTGGATGGTGCCCACCGCCCCTGGCCATGCGCAGGGCGTGCGGCACCAGATCGGCGATGGCGCGCAAGCTGTGGCTCGCGCCACGGGTGGAACCGGGCAGGTTGACAATGAGCGTTGTCCCGCGCAAGGCGGTGATACCGCGTGTGAACAGGGCGTTGCGGGTCTGTTGTAGTCCAGCCGCCCGAATCTGTTCGGCAAAGCCGGGCAACTCCCGATTGCACACAGCGCGCGTGGCTTCCGGGGTGACATCGCGTGGGCCAGGACCGGTGCCGCCGGTGGTCAGGATCAGATCCAACTGCAACTGGTCGCTCCATGCCCGCAGTGTCTCTGCGATCTCGTGCTGGTTGTCTGCGATCAGTGTGCGGACCTCAACCCGCCCGTGCCACTCTTCGGCCAGTTGTTGCAGGGCCGCACCGCTCTGATCGTTGGCCTGGGTGCGGCTGTCGGAGAGGGTCAAGATCCCCAAGCGTAGCCCTTGCCAGTTTGCCGTGGCGGGCGTGGCCGCAGGCGCCGGATGATGGCGGCACTCCGAGGCATGGGGAATGGCACTGGCCGGACTGTGTTGTGTTGCGTTCCAGTTGGCCATGGCTGCTTCGCAACCGGGGCAACTGTGTACCCAGCGCTCCTCGCCAGAGAGCAGGAGCTCTTTCTTCCAGAAGGTGGCTTTGTGTTTCAGATGGTCGATAACGTAGCGGCAGGCTTGGAATGCCTCGGCCCGATGGCTGGCGGCAGCGACCACCAGCACAATGGGCTCACCGACTGAGAGGCGACCCACCCGATGCACGACCAGGATCTCTTGCACAGAGAAGAGCGTGCGTGCATCCTGTTCGATCAAGGCCAACTCCGATTCGGTCATGCCCGGATAGTGCTCCAACAGCAGGGTCGTCACATCTGCGGAGACAGTAAAATCGCGCACCAGCCCCAGAAAGGTGACCACGCCACCAATCTTGGGGTTGTCCAGAACCAATCGGTTGACCTCTTCCTCGAGGGAAAATCGTTCTTGCTGCACGCGAATCATCTGGTTGCCGCGCTCCCGACGCCCAAGGTTGCTCGGGGCGGATCGATGACCGTGTGACAATCAGACCGCATCCACCCCCTGTGGGAGAGTCTGATAGCATACTCCGGCATGCGGGTACAGGTTCATCA
>PDZU01000041.1 GCA_002753095.1 Magnetococcales bacterium | reverse complement strand
ACCTCAACGTTAAAAGTCGGGCTCCGCCCTCCCAAGGAGTGCCCCTACGGGGCACAAATTTGGGCGCGCTGCGCAGATTTGGCTGCGCCAAATCTGCTTCGGTAAAAGCGCGCCATTACAAGCAGGGCTCTGCCCTGCACCCGCCAGGGGCGATGATCGCCCCTGGACCCCGCAATCGTTTTTCTTTTATTTTCTCCTGCCTTGTTATTTAAGTCAACACGTTCCGCAACTGTCTCAGGTGCGGCAACAAATCAGTCGCCAACAAACCAGCCCCTTCCCCGGCAGCATCCGCAGCAGCCCCATGCAACCAAACCCCGGCCCGCACAGCACTCTCCACCGGCCAACCTTGCGTCAACAAACCAGCGATAATCCCGGTCAACAGATCACCACTGCCCCCTGCCGCCAAACCGTGATGACCCGTTTCATTGATCCATGCCCGTCCATCGGGGGCAGCAATCACCGTCCCAGCCCCCTTCAAGACCAACCACACCTGCCAGTCATGGGCCAACTGCAAAGCATAGCCCAACCGATCGGCCTGCACCGCCGCCGCCGAAACCGCCCCAGACAACAACCGGGAAAACTCCCCAGGATGGGGAGTCAAAACCAGCGGCGACTGCCGCCCCCGACTCACCCCGGCCAAAAGGTGACCCTCCTGGGCCACAGCGTTCAAAGCGTCGGCATCCAAAACCGCCGGAATATCCCATTGACCAAGCAAGGAAAAGATCTCCTGTGCAAGCCCTGGACGCACCCCCAACCCCGGACCAATCGCCAACGCATCGGCCTGAATAGCACTCTCCAAAAGGGTCGGTAACGCCGCATCCTCAGGCAAGGCAAGAGACATGGCCTCGGTCAACTTGCCCATAACCCCGGAACGGGCAACAGCGGGCGTCGCCACGGTCACCAGTCCAGGCCCCATGCGCAAAGCCCCCAAAGCGGTCAGCACTGCGGCCCCTTCCTTGCCCTCCGAACCAGCCCAAATCAGCAGGTGCCCAAAAGAACCCTTGTGCGCATCGGCGCGCCGTGGCGGCGACTGCAGATCCTGAACCGTATTACGGGCAACAAGATGCTCAGCGATGTCGATATAACGGCCAGGAATACCAATATCGGCCCGGATCACCTCGCCACACAAAGCCGCCCCAGGATAGGTGCGATGACCGATTTTCTCGGCGGCAAAGGTCACAGTCCAACGCGCCTGCAAGCCAATCCCCAAAATTTGCCCATTATCGGATGACACCCCAGAGGGAATATCCACAGCCAAAATCGGCTTGCCGGAGCGGTTGATTTTATCGAAAAGTTGCAGCAGAACCCCCTCCACCGGGCGGGTGAGACCGGTTCCAAAAATGGCATCGACCACCAAACCGGCATGGCCCAGAAGTTGGTCGAAGCGTTGCAAGTCGGAGGCGATGCCCATCTCCCGCACCAACCCCCCACAACCCTCGAAAACCTGAAAATGGGTCAAAGCATCCCCTTGCAAACGGTCACACTGGCCGAGCATAAAAACCGAAACGCGCGCCCCACTCTGCAACAGACGACGCGCGATGACAAAACCATCACCGCCATTGTTGCCCTGCCCAGCCAGCACCAGAATGGGCGCCTTGCGCCAATCCGGCACCCGCTGTTTCAACACCTTGACTACCTGCGCCCCGGCATTTTCCATCAAGACAACCCCCGGCAAACCCAATTCTTCGATGGTCCGCCGATCCGCCTCCCGCATCTGGGCACTGGTCAAAAGCTTGGCCATGCTGTTTCATCTCCTTTCGCGCTGTTTTTTCTCAACGGGCTTTCCAATACAAGAATGACAATTAGTATCATATAAAATGATGCAATATTGAAAAAGTAATTTCTCCGGTTTCACACATTTACCGCTGACACACCCTGCGCAACCGCCCATCGCATACCAACACGTTCCTTATTGTTGGCACTGTTAAAAGTCGGGCGTCCGCCCTCCCAAAGAGTGCCCCTGCGGGGCACAGATTGGTGCGGCGTGCGCAAATGCTGCGCATTTGCTTCTGTAAAACGCCGCACAGTGCAAGCAGGGCTTCGCCCTGCACCCACCAGGGGCGATGATCGCCCCTGGACCCCGCAGAAATTTTTAAAGATTTCAATGCTCTGTTGACTGCTGCACAACGTCATCAACCCTACTCAAACTGCGCCTGAAAAGCCTGGAACGCCTCCCGCAACGTCTGCAACTCCTGACGCAACTCAACCACCTCTTCCTCCAGTTGCGTCACCCGCACCGCCAAGGAAGAACCGGATACAGAGAACCCCTGCCGCTCCTCCGTCTCCTCCCTTTCCAACCACTCCGCCGGATCCGGGATGCCCATCAGCGTGTGCATGTAACGCTGCTCCTTCTTGCCCGGTTGTAACGGCAAAATCACCACCCACGGCGGGGAAACATCCAACAGGTTTTTGAGATGATGCTCCACACTGGCCAAATCCGCAAACGGATGCAAACGGCTGGCATGACTGCGCAACTCCCCCAAAGTTTGCGGACCCCGCACCATCAACTCGCACAACAACGCCGCCTCGGCAGGCACAAACTTGAAACGATCGGTAAAAAAATGACGATACTTGCGCACCCGACTGCCGGGCACATCACTGGCAATCGCCAGCGTCTTGCCACAGATCCCCTCCACCAACGACTTCACCTGGGCAGGATCATAATTGACCACCGGCACCCGGTTCGACTTTTGGTTGCAGGCGCTGGTCAAGGCGTTCAAACTCAACGGATAGACCTCCGGCGTGCTCATCTCCTTCTCCAACAACGCCCCCAATACCCGCACCTCATCCGCACTCAACTCTTTCATCGCTCTCCCGCCTGTCTCTGAGTTTTTCAGCCTACCCTATTAACCACCCCCAAATGGGGATGCACAAACCGCTCCCGCAACAACTCCTCCACCGCAGCCAAAGCACGCGGATCCACAAATACCCGCGCCACCCGCCGCCGACTGCCGCCCAATTGATCAATCACACTCGACACCTGCTCCGCCGGTCGTACCACCCCGTCCACACGAGCACTCCCCTCATGCACCGTCCAAATCGGCTCCACCCGCCCCGCCATGTACTGCAAATGGGCATACGGTGCCCGCTCCAAACGATCCACCCGCACCACCACCTGTAACGGCACCCACCAACTCAACCCCGCATCATCCTGAACCGCAATCAACCTCTCCCGCTCCTTGTGGAAAAATCGCTCCACATAATCCGCCAACACCCCATCATGCAACTGATCACCACGCCAGCCATCCAGACCACGCCACTGCCAGAGAATACGCCGATACACCGGCTTGCGATCCCGCAACAATAAACTCTTCCAACGCAACTCCGAAGCCGCCGGCGAGTCCCGCTCCAACAAGGCCCAACTGCCAATGGCACACTCCAATACCGCATCATCCAAAGCCAAGTATTCCGGCAAACGCACCGCCTCACCCACAGCCAGACTCTGCAGAAAAACCTCCAAAGGCCACGGCGTCCCCGGCGGCCAAAAACCACGCTCCTGCCGATACCACAACAACACCTGAAACAAATGCACCAACAACACCTCAAAAGCCCGCACCGTCTTGTGATCATAAACCTGTCGGTACATGTGATCCCTGGCCACGACATAACTCTCCAACGCCGAAGGCCCCTTGGAAACCTCCACCCCCAACTGATACCCCGCCCCTACCCGACACGCCCGCAATGAGTACAACAACCACTCCAAATCATAACGACCATAGGCAACTCCGGTAAAATGGGCGTCACGCAGCAAATAATCCATGCGATCCGCATCCAGTTGGCTGGAAATCACCTGTCGCCCAAAAGGAACCTCCTCCCCCTGCCCCACCAGCAACGCCTGCAAACCCCGAAAAAATCGCTCCCCATCCAGTTGCAAACGCTGACAATGCTGTTCGATCACCTGCCGCAACGCACCCTGGCGCTGCAGCAACTGCCAACCCAACTGCTCGTGCTGCACCAGGGCGGGGGCAATCAACTCAAAAACATGAGAATATGGACCATGACCAATATCATGCAACAGAGCGGCAACCTTGATCTGTAAAATCTGTTCCCGATCAAGAGGCACAGCGGCCTGCGCCAACACGGTGGCCACAATCCGTTTGGCCAGATGCAAGGTACCCAAAGCATGGGAAAAACGCGAATGTTCCGCAGAAGGATAGACCCGATTGGCCGGTCCCAGTTGACGTATGCGGCGCAAGCGCTGCACCTCCGGGGTATCTATCAACGCCAACAAAAGAGCATCGCCCCAATCGACCGCATCCGGGGCCGGCCCGTCCGTTTCCCGGTGCAAAGAGATCATGTTATGCACCGCGTCCCGGAAAACTTTACAGGTCATGACATGGATCCAGACAGAAAAAGAGTGGCGCGCAATAACTTCCAATAATGCGCGTATTTGGCCAAGCGTTGCTGGTCGCTCTCGCTCAACTCCGGCTGCAACCGACGCACATCCATGTTATCCTCCAAATCCAACAGCTTGATCTGCATCGCCAACGGATGGGTCATCACCCGCTCCATATACTCCTGATAGGTGTGGTCGGGCTGGTGGGTCAATAGATCCAGCACCGTCAACACGGTTTCAGAAAAACCTTCATCCCGCAACTGGGCCAACGTCAGCGCCGTGTCCTCGATGGTATCGTGCAGAATGGCCACGATTTTGGCCTCATCGCTGCCCGCCCGCACCATCAAGCGCAACGGATGCAGGATGTAAGGAACCCCCACCTTATCCACCTGCCCCTGGTGGGCCACCACCGCCAAATAGAGTGCCCGCTCCAGATCGGCCATCGGCGTTATACCACGCTCAACATCCGTTGCAAGGCAACCCGCGCCGCTGCCGCTTCCCGCTCTGGCACCCGAATACGGTTGAGCACATGGCCCTGCTGCAGGTTTTCCATCACCCAGCACAAATGGGCCAGATCAATGCGAAACATTGTCGAACACAGGCAGACCGTCGGACACAGAAAGTGAATCTCCTTGTCCGGCATCTCCCGCTTGAGACGATTGACCAGATTCAACTCCGTACCAATGGCCCACTTGGAACCAGACGGGGCGGCACGCACCCGCTCCTGGATCTGCTCCGTGGAACCCCGTGCATCGGCCAGTTGACACACCTCAAAAGAGCACTCTGGATGGACAATGACCTGAATCCCCGGCACCCGTTGCCGAAACAGAGCCACATGCGCCGGTTGGAACATGGTATGCACCGAACAATAACCATCCCACAAAATCACCCGCGCCCGACGAATATCCTCGGCACTCAGGCCACCATTGGGCAGATGCTGTTGCCACAGCACCATCTCTTCCAGAGGAACACCCAGACGATGGCTGCTGTTGCGCCCCAAATGCTGATCAGGAAAAAACAGTACCTTTTCCCGCTGCGCAAAGGCCCACTGCAACATTTTTTCGGCGTTGGAAGAGGTGCAGACCGAACCGCCATGGTCGCCACAAAAGGCTTTCAGATCGGCTGTGGAGTTTACATAGGTCAGCGGGGTGATCAGTCGATCACCATCCACCACTTGGTTCAAAGCCTGCCACGCCTGTTGCACCTGCACCAAATCGGCCATGTCGGCCATGGAACAACCCGCTGCCAGGTCGGGTAAAATAACCGTCTGCTCCGGGGCCGATAAAATATCCGCCACCTCGGCCATAAAATGTACACCACAAAAAACAATGTATTGCGCCGCTGTCCGCTGCGACGCCAAGCGCGACAGCTTGAGCGAATCCCCGCTTAAATCGGCAAAGCGATAGACCTCTTCGCGCTGGTAATGATGCCCCAAAATCACACACCGTTCGCCCAACTGCGCCTTGGCCTGGGCAATGCGCGCCTGCAACTGCTCGTCCGAGAGCGCATAGAGCGGTTCCAATGAGACCGGGGCTGCTTCGTTCATCACTTTGTTTTGTCCTTCGCTAAAAATAATGAATAACTCCGCTTCATTTCATTCTAACAACTTGCCCACGCAACCGAAAGAGTCTTTCCATGCAAAGAGGCTTGCCAGCCGCTGGGAGTTGGCCTATCTTGAAACAGGATAAGGTTATTGTTCAGCACCCAGCACAGAAGGCGTAAAACACCCCCATGAACGAACGGGACCACGCACAGGAAAAATATAATCCGCAAGCCATCGAAAACAAATGGCAAGCCTATTGGGACGCGCAGCAGAGCTTCCGCGCCGTGGAAGATCCAGAGCGGGAAAAATATTATCTGCTGGTCATGTTCCCCTACCCCTCCGGGCGGATTCACATGGGGCATGTGCGCAACTATACCATCGGCGACCTGTTGGCCCGTTTCCAGCGTCTGCGGGGCAAAAACGTCCTGCATCCCATGGGTTGGGACGCCTTCGGCATGCCCGCCGAAAATGCCGCCATCCAAAAAGGCACCCACCCGCGCACCTGGACCTACAGCAATATCGAGACCATGCGCCAGGAGTTGCGCTCCATGGGCCTCTCCTATGACTGGCAGCGGGAGTTGGCCACCTGCGATCCCCACTATGCCCACCGCGAGCAGGAGCTGTTCCTGAAGCTCTATGAGCGGGGTTTGGTTTATCGCAAACTCTCGCAGGTCAACTGGGATCCGGTCGATCAAACCGTTCTGGCCAACGAGCAGGTCATCGATGGCAAAGGCTGGCGCAGCGGGGCCCCTGTGGAGCGGCGTGAACTGTCGCAATGGTTTTTGCAGATCACCGCCTATGCCGAAGAGTTGCTGAGCGGTCTGCAACACCTGGAACAGGGTTGGCCGGAGACGGTGCGCAGCATGCAAAGCCACTGGATCGGCAAAAGCCATGGCCTGGAGTTTTCTTTTGCCATCGCCGATTCCGAGGCCACATTGCCGGTCTACACCACCCGCCCCGATACGGTGATGGGTGTCACCTTTTGCTCCATCGCAGCGGAACATCCGCTGGCCCGGCAGATTGCTGCCGACAATC
Organism: Magnetococcales bacterium; assembly: GCA_002753095.1. GTDB lineage: Bacteria > Pseudomonadota > Magnetococcia > Magnetococcales > Magnetaquicoccaceae > Magnetaquicoccus. The sequence continues at coordinate 17,207 of PDZU01000041.1, read as the reverse complement.
CTGCCGCGCAACAGTTCATCCAGGAGTGCCAAAGCGCCGGAACCAGCGAGGAGGCCATCGAACGGTTGGAGAAAAAAGGCTTTCCGACGGGGCTGTTTGCCATCCATCCCCTGACCGGGGCGCAGGTACCCATCTATATCGCCAACTTTGTCCTGATGAACTATGGCACCGGTGCGGTGATGGCGGTTCCCGCCCATGATCAACGGGATTTTGAGTTTGCCCGCACCTATCGGTTGCCCATTCGGGTGGTGATCCAACCGGAGGGGGAGACGCTGCAGGCCGAGCAGATGCAAGCCGCCTATACCGGACCGGGCACGCTCTGCAATTCCGGTTCTTTTGATGGTCTTGGCAACGAAGAGGCCAAACAGCGCATCACCGCCGCCTTTGTGGCGCAAAAGCTGGGCCGGGCCACCACCCAGTTCCGCCTGCGTGACTGGGGCATCTCGCGGCAGCGCTACTGGGGCAATCCCATTCCCATGATCCACTGCCCGCACTGCGGCATTGTCCCCGTGCCCAGCGCGCAACTGCCGGTGGCCCTGCCGGATGAAGTGGAATTGACCGGCAGCGGCAACCCCCTGGTGCGCCATCCGACCTGGAAAGAGACGCTCTGTCCCACCTGTGGCCAACCCGCCCAGCGCGAAACCGATACCATGGATACCTTTGCCGAATCCTCCTGGTATTTTTTGCGTTACTGTTGCCCCGATTTTCAGGGTGCCCTGGCGGTGGACAAGGTCAACTACTGGATGCCGGTGGATCAATATGTCGGCGGCATCGAACATGCCGTGCTCCATCTGCTCTATGCCCGTTTTTTCCACAAGGCCCTGCGTGACTGCGGTCTGGTGGCCTGCGATGAACCCTTTACCCGCCTGCTGACCCAGGGCATGGTGCGCAAGGATACTTTGCGCTGCCCGGAACATGGCTGGCGCTACCCAGAAGAGGTGCGACAGGAGGCCGATGGCCTGCACTGTCAACAGTGCGCGGCGCCCATCCAGGTGGGCCGCAACGAAAAAATGTCCAAAAGCAAGCATAACGTGGTCGATCCCAACGAGATCATTCAGGGCTACGGGGCCGATACCGCCCGCCTGTTCATGCTCTTTGCCGCCCCACCGGAGCAGGATCTGGAGTGGAATGACAGCGGCGTTGATGGTGCCTGGCGCTTTTTGAACCGCCTGTGGCGTTTGGTTCAGGAGATCGCCGCCCTGCCCCAGCAACCACCCGCCCGCTGCATGCCGGAGCAAGCAGAGTTGCGCAGCCTGCGCAGCAAAACCCACCAGACCATCGACAAGGTCAGTCGGGATATACAACGTTTTCAATTCAACACCGCCATCTCTGCCGTGATGGAGTTGGTCAATGCCAGCAATGAACAACTGCATGGCAACGCGGACGCTGCGCACAGCAACGCGGCCTTGAGCGTACTGCGTGAGGCGGCGGAGAGTGCGGTCTTGCTACTCAACCCCTTTGTGCCCCATATCACCGAAGAGTTGTGGCAACAGTTGGGACATGACCAGCCCCTCTGCCAACAGCGCTGGCCGGAGGCCGACCCGGAAGCGTTGCAACGGGAGAGTATCACCCTGGTGGTGCAGATCAATGGCAAACTGCGCGCCCGTCTCACCGTGGCTGCCGAGGCCTCGCAGGAGAGCATCGAAGCCGCTGCCCTGGCCGAACCGGCCATTCAACAACAACTACTCAACCGCACCATTCACAAACGGATTTTTGTCCCTGGGCGGTTGTTGAACATTGTGGTCCAATGAGCCCGACATGTTGAAACGTTTCCGAATTTTGGCCCCTCTTCTGCGCCGTTTTCTGCTCTGCCTGACCCTGTTTGCGCTGACAGGCTGTGGGTATCGACTGCCCGGAGCGGATGCCCAACCGGATGGTCGCTGGAAAAACAGCACCCTGCAGATTACTGGCAAAGGGGCCGAGCAGAGCCCGCCTCTGGTCTATTTTCTGCGGGAACGACTGCAGGCCCACCTGGGCTTGCAGGGGCCACAAGCCGGACAGGAAAAGACAAGCATCATCAAGATCAATTTGAGCACGATTGAACGCACGCTGGTCACCGAAGACCGCACCGGGCGGGCCAATCTGTTTCGCATGACCGTCAGTGCCCGCCTCTCCATCGAAGGGGATGCGCAGGCCGCCACATTTCCCTCCGCCATCCACGGTTCCACCACCTATTATGAACCGTTCATCACAACCGCCGTGCAGTCCACCCGCAAACGGGCCGAAACCGAGGCCGTAGAACAGTTGGCCGACACCTTGATCACTTTGTTGAGCAGTGCATGGTCGGACACACCTTGAGCATTGCGCAAGATACTTACAGCGGGCCTGGGGAGTGGCGCGCATGAAACTCAAGGCCAGCGACCTGCCCAACCGTCTGACGGCGCTACGCAACGGCACCCTCAAGCCGCCGGAGGCGGTGCTGCTGTTCGGACAGGATCAGGGTTTGATCCATGCGGCCCTGGCCTCCTTGCGCCAAGCCACCTTCCAGGAAGAGCAGGCCGATTTTAATCTGGAAAATTTTTTTGGTGGTGATCTGAATATCGAGCGTCTGCTCAACTCCTGCCAGAGTTATCCGTTCATGGCGGCGCGCCGTCTGGTCATCCTCAAGGATGCCGATCAGATGAACAGCGGGCAGGTGCAGGCGCTGCTGCACTATCTGAAACGTCCCTCGCCCAGCACATTGCTGCTGGTGTTGGCGGGCAATCTGGAGCTGCAACATGCGCTGCGCAAAGCCTTTGATCAACATGAAAGCGCCTGGAGCATTCCCTTTTACGCCCTGGAGGGGCGCGAATTACGGCAATGGTTGGTCAGCCAGTTGCAGCAGGAGGGGTTTCAGGTGGAGGGGGATGCCCTGCAATTTCTCTGTGACCATCTGGCTGGGGATACGCGCAACAGTCGGCAGGAGTTGGAAAAGCTGATTTTGTTCATGGGGGAACAGCGGCATATTCGGCTGGAGGATGTGCTGGCCATGGTGGGGGAGACCACCACCCAGAGCAGTTTTGGGCTGGCGGCGGCCATGACGGCGGGTCAGAGTGGGGCGGCGTTGGCCATTCTGGACAAGCTTCTGGAGAGCGGCGAGGAACCGATTGCCCTGTTGGGGGTGATCAGTCAGCGCCTGCGTCGTTTGGCACTCTGTGCCGATGGATTGCAGCAGGGCAAGGATCCAAAGGCGTTGGCGGCTCAGTTGCAGATTTTTTGGAAGGAGCAGGCGCTTTTTTTTGAACAGAGTCGCAGCATTGCGCCACGCAAGCTGGCCGACAGCCTCCTGGACTGTCTGGAGGCGGATCGGCAGTTGAAGGGGGGTGGCGAAACGCCGCAACCGGAGGGGGAGATCATGGGGCGCCTGGTGATGCGTTTGACGAACCGTTTTGCCCGTCGCCGTTAGACGCGCGGGAATCGCGCAGCAGGTGGCGCATGCGCAGCAACACAAGCCACGCCAGCCCCAAACCGAGGGCGATCCACAGGAAGACCGGAGCGGGCCACTGTTGATAGGCCACCCCACCCAGGACTGGTCCCACGCCACGCCCCAGGGCGCTCATGGATTGGAAAAGTCCCAGCATCAACCCCTGTTGCTGGGCGGAGCAGTTGAGACTGACCAGACTGGAGAGGCCGGGATGGACCAGACCGGAGCCGGCGGCGACCAGGGCCAGGGCCAGCAGGACCATGCTGAACTGGTCGTGGATGAAGAGGGCGATACCGACAGTGACCAACAAGAGGCCCAGAGCGGCGGTTTTCTTTTCTCCCCAGCGGGCGGCCAGATGGCGCACGATGCCGCCCTGCACGATGACGGCGACCACACCGATATAGGTAAAAATCCAACCCACGGTTTGCACGGTCCACTGCCATTGATCACGGCCCCACAGGGGCATGATCACCTCGAAAGCGGCAAAGAGCAGGGTAAATAGCCCCATCAGGAAGCAGATTTGCAGAGCGCCCCGTAATTTCTTGGCCTCCTGCCAGGGTTCGCCCCACAGGGGGTGGCCCCGGCGGGTTGTGTGGCTGCGCTGTTCTGGCGGATAGGATTCGCCCAACCAGAAAAAGGCGGCCAGGGCGTTGATCCCGGTGACCAGGGCGGCCAGCAGAGGGGCGGCGGCGAGCCCCTGAGCCGAGGTCAGGCTACCCAGAGCGGGCCCCAGGATAAAGCCCAGGCCGAAGGCGACGCCGATCAAGCCCATGGCTTTGGTGCGTTTTTCCGGGGTAGTCAGATCGGCCAGGGCGGCCTGAGCGACGGCGATATTGGCACCCATGATTCCGGCCATGGCCCGTGCCAGCAGCAGCACGATATAGGATTGCGCCAAGCCGTAGAGCAGATAGGAGAAGGCGGAACCAAACAGACCGATCAGCAGGACGGGCCGTCGTCCGATACGGTCCGAAAGGCGCCCCCACAGCGGTGCGAAAAAAAACTGCATCAGGGAGAAGATGGCCATCAACCAACCGATCTCCGCCGCCGACGCCTGAAAGCGCGGATCCGCCGCATACAAGGGCATCAGCGGCAACACCATGCCAAAACCCAACAGATCCATAAAAACCGTGAAGAAGATGATACCAACCGAGGCCGTGCGTCGCATGCAACCATCCAGAGGCAGGAGGAGTCAGGAGAGCACACTATACGCTCCTTTTCGCTCTCGCGCCAGACAGGCAGGCAGCGGCCCCAGGGCAATTGCATTTGAAAGTGGCATGGGGTCCAGGGGAGATTATCTCCCCTGGCGGGTTGCAAGGGTGGAACCCTTGCATGTATGGCGCGCTTTATCCAAAGCCAATTTGCGCAGCAAATTGGCGCAGCGCGCCCAAATTTGTGCCCCGCAGGGGCACGCTCCTGGAGGGCGGCAGCCCGACATGCACCGTATTGCCAGAGTAACGATAGGGAAAAGTTCAAATGCGATGGCCCTGGCAGCGGCCCCAAGGGGCAACAAAGCCTCAACAAAGGGAATAAAAAACACGCAGGCTGAATCCAGACAATAATAAGTTACATTAATATGCAAACAGCACTGACAACAGAGGTATGACACCCATAAAGGTCCATATATTTCCAATATATGCTTATTTTTATTTTCAATACTTGAACTTCTGGAATGAATGCATTAGGATTCGGGGCGACAGCTTGCAGAACACAGTTTATCATTCATGAGAGCCATTATGAACGCACCGACACAAGCAGAAAGCGATGCCATCGTCATCGACCTTGATCAAACCTTTGATGCACGCACCCATTTTGCCCAAGGGGAACGCTTTCAGGTTACCGCATATCAGGAGATGACCGATATTCTGCGGCGCATTAACAAAATTTTAGAAGGGTTGAAAGATGTTCCAGCGCAGCCCCCCCGCCTGGACTGTTCGGGCAAAGCGCTTGCGGACCACTCTTGCCATCTGGAAAGAATCAATCAAACCATTTTTGTTGAAGGATCGCGGGGTGCGGGAAAAACCACCTTCCTGCTAAATATTGAAAATTATATTCGCCACGGGGCCACCTCGGCCAATTCTGACTGCACATCCCTCGCCCAGGCTTTCCGATTTTTACGCCCCATTGATCTGACCCTTGCCGGCACGCGCAAACCGGATCAAACGTCATTCCTGAATACGATTGTGGCTTTGTTGATCAATGAATATCAGGATAGCCTGGAGTATTTTCCCAAAACATCCCGTCATCACACGCAGAGCTGTGAAGAAGGGCAGACGAAAATTTATGATTTGGTTGAAAAAATTTCCAGATCCATGCATGGATATTTCCCAGGCGAAGCACTGTATGGCATGGAAAAATTGAGTGCCCAGCAAAGTCATTTGATGTTGGAAAAACACCTGCATGAGTTTTTCCGAATACTGTGTTGCCATTTCAACTGCAAAGCCATGGTCTTGATGATTGATGATACAGACATGGCGATGCATTACAGTTTTGATCTTCTGGAGGTGGTACGCTGTTTTCTTGCCTCTCCCAACATAATCACGGTCATTACCGGCCAGCAAACATTGTATGATTTGGTGATCAGACACCATTTTCACAAGGAACTTCCCGCCAAAGATATTAGCTATTCTGATGAGCATTTCCAACGCAAACAAGATATAAAAACCATTGACCAAGCAGCCGCAAGTTATTTTGAAAAAATCTTTCCACGCAGAAATCGTGTGCATCTAACATCCATCATTCATATCATTCGCAATCGCCCAATCCTGGTTAAAACACAAAAAGGTACAATTCCGTTGCGACTGCTGCAGGAATTAAGCAAAAAAGTTCTCTATCCTGGTCTGGCTATGCGCCATACCGAAGATCTGTTCAACTCGGAACATGAGAACATTACCGCGCGCGAGGTTTTGCAACGTCTTGGTTTTCTGTACAAATATGTCAATCAGGCCATAGAATCTTTTCAGGCGATCAAGAAGAATCCTAGTGAACACGTACAGGAGTGGTTTGGCCTTGAAAGCACCAAACGTTTGGAAGGAGAGCTCGGAAAAATTGAAAAAGAGATTCCCCCACAAGATTTATATTTTGAATATGTGCCAATACTGGTACAATCATTAACACTACAGTTTTTGAAATCAATTGGAGAAAAGAGCGAAGCGGATAACCACATTGATCTTTTACAGCGTTGCAACCATCATCGAATCTTCCAACATCTGGACTTGAATGCCCATGATCCTGACTGTAATACCTATTTGAAACGGGATCTTGCTGCTTTGCACAATCGTCGCATCTCTTCGTTAAAGATTTTTGAGGAGAGTTGGAAACGCTTGACGACCAAGCCAAGTCAGAACCGTGTTGATCCGGTCGACTTGAATGATGAGGTTGAAATTATTGCTGGAGAAAGAGCAATAGATGGAATAAATGAAGAAGATATCGCTCTCCTGATCACATTGTTTTTCCAAAGAAAACACAACAAAGCCAAAAGAAGAGCAACTCCATATTTTATGGTGCGCCCATTTATAAAATTGTTGCTTCTTGGAATGGATAATATCGCTGTCAGATCAGACATCGTGGAGTGTATCGACATTGATGTTGCTGGTACCGATTCATGGACAAGCATTTGTTCTGAAAATGCACTTTCAAAAGATATAAACCATCAATGCATTGCTGGTAAGATAAACGGTTGGCGAAAAGAATACAAACTCGAACAACGCTGGATTGGCTCTCGCCAAATGGATATTATTATTGAATATTTCTTCCAGAATGCAATAAATATTGGAAGCGACATTCAGCGTTATCCAGCACACGAAGTAAATATTTATGACTGTTTTTCTGCAATTGCTTATGCCTTTCTCAATGCGGTGGCTTGGTCAGAAAAGGAAAATTTCAATGATGGCCCTCTCTCCAAACTGCTTGTGCGTTATATCGATATCCGCGATAAAAAACCTCTTGATAGTGAACCTTGTCGGTCAAATGTTAGTCCGCTGATTGATTCAACATATCCATCATTGATGCGCATTTTTAGCAATCATCCCATCATTCTGCAAATCATAGCCTGTTCTAAAAGTGGAAAAGCTCTGCCATTGAAAGATGCTCTTGAATTTGCAAAAGAGTGGTTCCAATCCTTGCAAGAATTAGCCACTTCAACCGTACCTGGAATTTCAAGCAACCCGGATTTTGAAGGGTTGGTTGTTCAACTGGAGAAAAAGCAACTGTCCGTGCAGGAAGTGGCATTTATTGCTGATGAGCTTAAGAAAAGCAAAGACCAGCTTCTTGTTGCCATGCGTGATGACCAGATCAACCGCCTGGAAGAGGTGTTGAAAGTTCCGCGCAATTCTTTGATGCCCCAGGCAAATGCTTGAGTTGCCTTTGACATTGCTGCCCGGCACCCTGCTGCTGCGCAGTGGCCGTATTGTGGCGCATTTGCTGGACTGGTTTGGCGAAGCTGGTACAACGGCCATGCCCGCGATACAAAACAGTTTGGCGGATGAGATCAATACGATTTATCCCAATCAGTTTCGTTTGGATGATGCGGAGCGTGCGGTACAACTCCTGAAAGCGGCGCAAGAGAGTTCTTCGCAAGCGATCAAACCACCGCAATCGATGCAACCATTGAACTTGGGCTATACTTTCGATTTTCTGGAAGCATGGTTCGAGGAATTTTTTGAAATCGATGGTATTTCGATTCAGGTCAAGTATGGGTTGGAAGAGAGGTACGAGGCTCTTCTGGCGCGTCTCCATCCCGCGACTGTGGTTGGGTATCGTCTGGCCAAGGATCTCGTGCGCAACCGCTTGCAGGTCAGGGATATGCGGACGTTGCGCAATGCCACCCGCAACCACTGTCTGCGACCCGCACCGGCATGGCAGGAGTATGCGGAAAATCATTTACATCTCTCCGGTTCCTATGGCTCTGCCCTGGTTTTGATGCAACATTTTTCCTCGCAGGCAACGCCAACCGAATGGTATGCGCCAGAAATTTTGCGCAAACTGCCCCACGTCCATGACTTCAGCCTGCTGACCCAACGTTTATTCAGTGTGGGTCAATTGGTCGATTTGGCCAAGTTGGGGCGGCGTCTGCTTTTGGCACTGGAACTATATCCCAGCGAACGGGAGCAGTGGCAAAAGGTGGCAAAACGCCTGATTCAGTCTGTTCTGGCCACAGGACAATTGCGTACCCTGAGCCTGGAACTGCCTGTTCTTGAAATTTTTGATTGGTTGCCGGTTGCCGAGGGGAGTTCCGCACGCACTCTTTTGGCCCTGTCGCGATCTTTTGCCAGAAACGGCGAGAGCGAGGCAGAGTTGCTTTGTTATGTTACCTATCTGCACTGGGTTGTTTTGCGTGATGGCGGTGACTCTTTTATGGGATTATTGGCCAAGCTGCAACTGCAGTTGATGAACCTGTTGCGTGCTTTCATGGTCATGGGCAGCAACCAGGGACTATCCCATTTTGCCCGCTACTACGACTCCATCCTGCGCGATCCAACAGCCAGCAATGTCCCCGCACGTGACATCATGCAGGCGTGCGCTGTGCAGGCCTTTGATTCCGGCACCACACTGCTGGAAGGTCGGATTACACCCAGCGCGCTGCACCCCAGCAAGTTTGTTCCCCTGGTCCAGGTTTTGGAAGGGCAATGCTCCAAGCAGCGCGACCCTGCCACGGCGCAAGAACGGCGTTTGTCGGCAAGCAATGCCCGTGCAGACAGGCGCTACCATTTTTTGATCCATTTTTTGCGCAATGCAGAGCCTGCCGATTTTCCTGGCAAGGCGCTGCGCCTCCCCCCTCGACATGCGCGCGTGCGGCAGCGCATCCGGCAAGAGGCGGTGCGAATCGAAAACTTCCTGTACTCGCAAGATTGGCAGAATATACATCTCTGGGATCTGTTCTTGTATGGGGCAGGTGACAAGGCGCCATTATTCCCGGACAGAGAGAAATTTCAGCGACAGAGAATGAATATAACAGCCCTTCTCGGCGGATTGGACGTTGCCGGCATCGAAACCCACACGCCACCAGAGGTGTACGCCCCCGTCATACGCGCATTGCGACGCATGCCACGCTGGCGAGAAAATGGTGACATTGTCTCCCTGTGGCCTTATGCCCCGCTCAATTTTCATCCACGCCTGCGCCTCATGGTGCATGCCGGCGAAGATTTCCCCCATATCATTCAGGGTATGCGACGCATTGATGAGACGGTACAGTATTATCAAATGAGTCAGGGTGACCGCCTGGGACATGCCTTGGCCATTGGTATTGACCCCACATTATGGTTGCAACGACAAGGTGAGGTGATCCTGACCGAAGGGGAGTATCTGGATAATCTTGTATGGGTCCGACATCAAACGATGGAGTTGGCCATGCGGGTACCACGTTTTGCCGCGCATCCCATTCTCCAGGAGAACTCTCTGCGCCAACAATGCGAGGCCATATTTGGCAGAGAATGTCGCCCTGAGGCGCTGTTCCAGGCATGGTTGATGCGTGATCGTTGCCCCATGAACCTTGCGCAACCACCTGAACTTTCCCTGGCCATCCCAGTCGCAGGGAGTACCGAAGAAAACGAGCAAGAGGTTCCGCCACTGCTGCGCGAATACCATTTTTCCCCTGACGTGCGGCGCCGTTATGATTCCCTGCGCAAGACGGATCGACCAGATCGCATCGGCTTGGGCGATCTGGAACTGTGGGAGGCATTGCAAGACATGCTCATGGACCACTACAGCCAGAAGGGCATCACGATCGAAACAAACCCTTCCTCCAACGTTTACATCGGACCATTCCAACATTACGGCGAACACCCCATCTTCCGCTGGCATCCGCCCGATCTCAGGCTATTACAACCGGGGGGAAAATACAATCAATTCGGCTTGCGCCGTTCCCGCATGATATGCACGGTCAATAGCGATGATCCCACTATTTTTCCAACCAATCTTCATCATGAATTACAGTTATTGAAACGTGCAGCTACCAAATATTTTAACGTTAGTGAGGTGGAGGCAGAAATCTGGATTGATAGCTTACGTCAACAAGGAGTGTCCATATATAAATCAACGGAAGCCTGACGCCAATCATTCAACTTTCGACAATACTGCTTGGCAAAAGCTGTAAACAATAGTAGAATGCCGTGCGCATGTTTGCATGAAGATGACATGACAACATCCTTATTCCCGTGTACGGGCAAATGGCTATGGCATACTCTCACAATTTATTGTATCTCTGCACCTGCTTCCTGATCATGGCGGTGGGCATTGGTGCTGTTCTACAGAATTTTCTACTCGTCAACTCTCTTCGCAGTATGATTCCTGAAACCAGATGCCGTCTGTATCATATTGGCTACAGCGCCTTGTTACTGATTGGGAGCTCCTTCTCTTTAAGCATAATAACATCATTTTTTCGGAACAGTGATTTTGACACTTTCACCAATGCGATCAGACTTTGCGAGGGTGTGGCCAACATATTGTTCAGCATTGGAATAATGTATGCTGCCAAGACAGTTATCGAGATTTTTTATCTGCAACAATTTTATCTTGTGCTTATAATTTTTAATCTCATCGAGTTGGCAACCTACCTCTCTGTTTTGATTGTGCTGGCAAATTTTGCAATCATCCATATTGATTTTCTGTTCAACAATTTTGGCATATACTATTTGGGCAGTATAGAAAATTTTATTCAAAATTTATCAGTATACAGCATGATCATGCTAGCAAATTTGCTTGTAACTTCAAATATATACACTTCACGCTCTGTCAAAAAAGGCCATACAGAAGCGCCCATCTCTCGCATACTGGCATGGTCTCTTGTGGCTTTTATGGCCGTGCCCATGCTGCAGCGTCTCTTTGCCCAACCTGCTGCCAGCAGCTTTTGGGCGGTGATGGTTGATATATTTACTATTATTACAGGAACGGCATTGCTTTACGTGTGGCTTATGACAATATCGAGGATGGATAAGAGGAAAACATATAGATTATATATGAACAAGCATATTTTGCTTCTCATCGGCATAATGATCCATACAGTATTGGTTATTTCTGCAACAAGCATCTTTGCCGTCAATAACATCAAGACTGACTATCCCGCAGAGTGGTTTATTTTCTCCCTGATACTGTGCTACAGCGCCTGGAAAACAGCACAAAATTTCAAGACGATCATCACGGAACATGTTGATCAAACCATCGAAAATGGAAAAAATAAAACACCTGGACTGTTTCTGGCCCAGGTTGCACACGAAATTTATAACCCGATCCGCCCTGTGCGCACTTTTCTGTCCGATGAAGGCTTGCAAAGATTATTGCATGCACCGCAAACAGATCAGCAGTTGGATCAAGAACGCCTCAGCCTGCTCGAATTTCATCCCTTTGTGGTGGACGGCGTCGCGCGCATCATGGCCTATACCGAAACATTAAAAGAAAAAAGCAACCTCGTGGAGCAAAAACAGTCGTTTGAGCTTGTCCACGAGACCATACAATTTATCGAAAGTTATAAATCAATCATTGCCTCTCCATCGAATTCTGGCAAGTCAATTGCATTGCACTTTCGCACAGAGATCGAAACGGCCAACTTAGCTTACGATAAACGAGATTGGAGCTCTGTATTACAGATCCTGCTTGATAACGCAGTCGCTGCAACTGACCCTGAGCGGCTAAATGTTATCCAGGTAGCCATGCGTCGAGTGGGGAAACAAATCATCTGTTCAGTCACAGATAGCGGTACGGGGATGACCGCCGAACAAGCCAGTCTGTATAGCAAGAAACAATTTTCCACAAAACGCGCGACGGGGGAGGGGATGGGCATGGGAAGCCTTATTGCGCGTAAATTGGTGGAAAATAAATTGGGTGGCGAATTGCGTTTAATCAACAGTGTCCTCAATCGTGGCACCCAGATTGAGATCACCTTAAGAGTATGACAGGAGTGGCAACCATGTCTGAACCGGGCCGTTTTAATGTTCTCATCGTGGATGATGATCCTGCAGTTTTGGCAGAATATCGATTCCTGTTAGCCAAAGAGGGCTTCAAGGTGTTTCAGGCCCAAAACAGGGCCGACACGCTCCCCTATATTGAGCAGTTCCGTTTGGACAAGCGCAAGCCACCCGAGGATATTGCCCAGATTCTTGCATTGGCAATCGTTGATCAAAACCTGAAAGATCCAGACCCAAGAAAATATGAACGGGATTATTCAGCAGCCGGTGGCATTCCCCTTATCACCCAATTGCGTGCCGCCTCTCCACCGACACGCATTCTGGTCTGTACCGCTTTCAAGGGAACACCCGCCGATGAAGGCTTTGCTGCGGCACGCGCCGGTGCAGACGCCTATTTGGGCAAAGGAGATCCCGCCCTTCTGCTAGACCGAGTCAGGAAAGAGCTGGAGTTTTTTGAAAGCCAATACAATCGGATGATCAACAAAAGTCTATAACGGGAATCTCTAAAATGAACGAAACCCTTGTAGAAAAGGGGAGGCGATTTTTTTCCAGAAAGCCCCCTCCTCCGTCGTCCGTGCGCGTTGCACTCCCAGAAGAGGTGGCATCCATTACCCCAGAGCAGGCGATGCTGTTGCTGGGAGCCTCCATCCTGTACGCAGAGGATGCAGAGGATGCAGAGGATACGGAGCACTCTCCCTGGACCGATGAACTGTATGCCTTTTTGGTGTTGCTGGTAGAAGCACTCACCGACAACAATAATACCAAGCCATTGGCAGACAAACTTGCCGGGAGGGTATACAAGTCAGATGCACAAGATCTGGAGTTGATGCTCCTCTCCTGGCGCGATATTTCTGCCCTGGAACAGAGCAAAAATTTGGTAGAGAGGCGGTCGCCATACTCCCCGTATCAGTTCAACCGCAATGGACTGACCATCGCCCGCATGATTCGGGAAAACCACATGCCGGAAGAGGGCTTCGACAAAGAGACTCTTGACCTCTTTACTTTCGAAAGGGTCTCCTCGATTCTGGAAACCGGGAAGCGTTTTTGCATGCTCGCCCCCCATGAATTGAAAATGGCCGTGGAGGACCGTCTGCCCTTTGCCAGAATGCACCACGCTCAAGCATAGCTTTACCGTTGCAAACCGTTTCCAGGCAATCTGTCGCAGCAAAATAACGCTATCAAAAGTCAGAACAGCTTGGCTCTGCGGTTTGCAACATAACTTTTGTTAATTTATTTTGATTTGGGATTCTTTTTGTTTCTTGGTGCAGGCCGATTCCTCTTTGCCTTGCATCAACAGCAGGGCGAGGTGACAATTTTCAAGATACGTTTAATGTCGGCGGCTGTCAAAACGGTGTCCAGGGAGAGCGTCAACCGGGGCAGGGGTATCTCCTCCGGCGCATCCATCTCCGGGGCGGTTGGTTCGGCCAACAGCACAGCCGCCGCCATGATGATTCCCCCGCTTCTCTCGCCACCTGCCGGTGTCATACACGATTCCGCTGTTTGTTCGCGCACGCAAAGTTCTCCTTTCGCCACCCCATGCCAAGCCGATGCCCGACACCGCAAGCAACTCATGCGCCAACAGATCACAAACAGGATCATTTTCGACAACGTAGCCAAATTGGAAAATCAAGCAACGGACCCCATTTTTTTATTTACCCGCTTGCCGGATCGGGGTACCATGGAATCGGTGGTTGTACTCTCCTGCACGCACCATCCGCGCCGCTCTGCCCCGCACTGTCACAGGATCACTGCGATGGACCAAACCCCCGATCACACACTCTCTGCCGCTCAGGCCATCCAGGCCGCTCTGGAGGCGGAAACCGCCGCCACCCAGGCCATTGCCGCTTGCCAGCAACAGGCCGAACAGCTTCTGGATGAGGCACGGCGCCGCGCCAGCGAAATGGCCAGCCAGGCCGATGCCCGCATCAGCGAACTGCACAAAGAGTATAACAAACGGATCCGCAAGCAGGAAGAGAGTGCCCAGGAAAACGCCCGTCGCCAACGCTCCTCCTTAAGCGACCTGCCCGATACCACCCTGGATGCTGCCGTCGCCAGGATGGCCGCATGGCTGACCGGAGCCGCCCCCCCGCCGACCCCCACCGAGAGTGCCAACCCATGACCCCCGCCTTCGCCTACCTGCAAGCCCGTCTGCAGGCCAGGCACGGGCAACGCCTGGATGAACACGGTTGGCGCCGTCTGGAGATGGTCATGCCCTACCGCCTCTTCCTGAAAAATGCCCGCGAAACGGCTCTGGCCCCCTGGCTGCAGACCATCGGTGAACAGGATGAACCCGCCCTCCTGGAACAACGCCTGCACGAAACCCTGCAGCAGACCATCCTCGACCTCTGCCACTGGAGCCCACCGCCCTGGCAAGAGGCGATTCGCTGGACACGACATCTCTGGCTCTTGCCCGCATGGCAACACCACTGGCGCGGCGAAACCCTGCCCCCCGGCCTCACCCTACCCAGCGACCCCGCCCTGCACACCCTGGAAACCGCCTGGCGCAGCGGAACACCCCTGCTGGAGAGTTGGCTGCTGCAGTGGCAGAAACTCTGCCCCAAACAGCACAACAAAGAGTCCCGCACCCTGGAACAACTGCTGCTCATCCTGCAACAGCACCGCCAACTCTTCGTTGCGCTGCCCGATCCCGCCGCCGCACGGCAAGCCCGCCTGCTGCTGCAGCAAACATTGCGGGAACAGTTCCGCCGCGCCTCCGGTATGCCCGCCGCCATCTTCACCTATCTGGCCCTGCTCGCCCTGGATTGGGAACGACTGCGCGGCAACCTGCTGTTGCGGGCCCTCTACCATGACAGCGCAGAGGAGGCCCAGTGATGTTTCGCCCCCAGACCGCCCGTTGGTTTCACCTCCTGGTCATCCGGGAAGATCTGCCCCATACCCTGGCACTCCTGGCCAGCGAACAGGGCATCGAACTGGAAATTCGCGAAGAGGAGAGCCACAGACTGCTCTCCGAGGAGGTGGCCGACTATCTGAACCAGTTTCAGCAGTTGGCCCGTCAGTTCCAGGCCCATTGGCCAGAGGCACACCAGGAACCGGTCCGGCGTTTTTTCAAACACCGCAACGCCCCGGATGATCCGCAGGTGGTACTGGCCCACGCCCTGGAGGCCCTGGAACAGTGGCGCCTGGAGGCCGAACCCCTGATTCAACGCCTGGATGAAGAACGGGCCCGCCGCGCCGACCTCACCCTCTACGCAGAGTTGGCCCGTCACCTGCTCACCCATCCCCACTCCAGCCAACTGGATCTGGCCGCCCTGCGCGACAATCCGGGCTCCTGGCTGCAGGTGGCCCTCTTTTTCCTGCCTGAACCGTTGCCGGAGAGCAGGCTCAGCCCCGCCCTGCTGCTCTGCCCCATCCACGGCGCGCAAAACCATTTCTTGATCGCTGCCGGCAGCCCGGATGATATGCGCGTCTTGAATGAACAGGTGGCCAACAGCAAGGGACGCCCCCTCGTCCTGCCCTACTGGCCCGCCGGGGCTTCGGCCACCATCCTGCCGGAACTGCAGGAACGCCTCGACGCCAGCAGCCAAAAAATGCAGCGCCTGCAGCAGGCCCTGCAGATCATCCATCGCCGCCACGGCATACCCGGTCATCTGCAGGCCGTGGCCCGCCTGCAATGGTTTTTCTCGGCCATCGAACGGGTCCACTCCGGCCCCTGGCTGGTGCGTCTCTCCGGGTGGACCGATCAACAGGAGAGCCGCCCGGTCAATGACCTGTTGCAACAGGCTGACCTGCGGGCCCTGCTCGACCTGGGCAAACCACCGCCCCAGGTGGCCCCCCCTACCCTCCTGGTCAACCCCTGGTGGGCCAAACCTTTTGAACTGTTCGCCCGCCTGCTGGGCATGCCCGGACCACACGAGGTCGATCCCACCCCCCTGCTCGCCGTGATCGCCCCCCTGCTGTTCGGCTACATGTTCGGCGATGTGGGTCAGGGTATCCTGCTGGTCGCCTGCGGTTTGGCCTGGCGCAAAAGACTGCCTTTCTCCGGGATGTTGATCGCCGGGGGGATCTCGGCCACCTTTTTTGGTCTGCTCTTCGGCAGCGTTTTTTGCCGGGAAGATTGGCTGCCCGCCCTGTGGACCCATCCCACCCAGCACCCGCTGCCGGTGCTGGGTGTTCCTCTCTTCCTGGGCGTTCTGCTGATCCTGACCGGTTTGAGTCTGGATGGGGTCAGCCACTATTGGCGCGGCGCACTGGAAAAATGGTGGCTGCGCAAGTCCAGTATTCTGCTGCTCTATCTGGGCGCCATGATCGGCCTGCTGCACCCGGTGGGCTGGCTGTTGAGCGCCGCTGCCCTGGTGTGGTTTCTGCTCGGCAACCGACTGGCCGGTGACACGTTGCCCACCCTGCTGGGCCATCTGGCCCACCTGTTGGAGAGTTCCCTGCAACTGGGGGTCAACACCCTCTCCTTTGCCCGCGTCGGCGCCTTCGCTCTGGCCCATGCCGGACTCTCCCAGGCCGTGGTCACCATGGCCGACCTGACCGGACATCCGCTGAGCGCCTTTCTGGTCATGCTGCTCGGCAACCTGCTGATTCTGCTGCTGGAAGGTCTGGTGGTCTCGGTGCAGACCACCAGACTGATTCTCTTTGAATTTTTTGTCCGCTTTCTGCACGGCGAGGGGCGCCCTTTCCGGCCTTTGACCCCGCCGCCCGGTTGGCTTTTTCAGGGGTAGCGGCGAAGTATGGACACGCACGCCCCTTATCTGTCCTCGCATCTGAATCAAGGAGTGGATTATGTCGCCACGCAATAAAATCGCCCTCGCCCTGACCCTTTTTGCCGGCGTGCTGGCCACTGCCCTGCTGATGCTGGGTGGCTCTGCCCTGGCCGGTGATCCCATGGCGGGCAGCGCCGCCCGCAGCGCCACCGATGGCAACGGCCTGGGCTATATCGC
>PDZU01000040.1 GCA_002753095.1 Magnetococcales bacterium | reverse complement strand
CCGCCAACCCCCCAGTTACCCAGTTGGCAGCCATCTTGGCATTGCCATGCCCCGCCTCTACCGCCTGCGCCGCTACCGCCTCAAAATAATCCGCTAACTCCCGACTGGCCGTCAAAACACCCGCATCATAACCCGACAGTTGATACTGCGCCTGAAACCGCAACGCCTTGGCATCCGGCAACTCCGGCATCCCCTGCCGCACCAAAGCCACCCGCTCCTCCGTCAAACGCAACGGCGGTAAATCCGGCTCCGGGAAATAACGGTAATCATGGGCATCCTCCTTGCCCCGCATGGGTCGACTGCTGTTGAGATCCGCATTCCATAGACGGGTCTCCTGAACAACCCTCCCCCCCTCCTCCAACAACTCAATCTGCCGCTCCACCTCGTAATCAATGGCCCGCATCACGTTGCGAATGGAGTTGAGATTTTTCAACTCACACCGGGTGCCAAACAGACTGGCCCCCCGCAAACGTACCGATACATTGGCATCACAACGAAAAGAACCCTCCTCCATATTGCCGTCACACACACCCAAATAGCGCACAATCGCCCGCAATTTTTTTAGATACTCCCCCGCCTCCGCCGACGAACGCAAATCAGGCTCGGAAACAATCTCCATCAAAGGCGTCCCCGTGCGGTTCAAATCTACCCACGAAGCCCCCTCAATCCCCTCATGCAGACTCTTGCCCGCATCCACCTCCATGTGAATGCGGGTAATCCCAATCCGTACCCCCGCCCCACGCTCCGGCGAGTCAATCAACAAATGACCCCGCTCCACAATGGGCAACTCATATTGGCTGATCTGATACCCCGCCGGCAAATCCGGGTAAAAATAGTTCTTGCGCGAAAATTCACTCAACAAACGTACCTGCCCGTGAATCGCCAAACCAGTCTTGATGGCCATCTGTACCGCCTCGCGGTTGAGCACCGGCAACACCCCAGGAAACGCCGCACACACCGGACAAATCTGGCTGTTGGCCTCCGCACCAAACCGGGTCGGACACCCACAAAATATTTTCGACTGCGTCAACATCTGGGCATGCACCTCCAAGCCAATCACGGTCTCATACCGCGTCGCTTCCTCTTGTGCCACGCCCACACGTGTCGGCATCCTCTTTTGACTCATAGCGGACTCCGCTTATGCCAATCCGTAACCTGTTGATAGCCATGCCCAGCCGTCAGCAATAAACTCTCCTGCAGCGGTCGCGCAATCAACTGCATGCCAATGGGCAGATTGTGCGCGTCGAAACCACACGGCAACGACAAGGCAGGCAATCCAGCCAAATTGACGTTAATGGTAAAGATGTCAGACAAATACATTTTGACCGGATCCGCATCCTTTTCGCCAATCCGAAAAGCCGTCTCCGGTGCGGTGGGGGTCAACAACAGATCAACCTGGCCAAACGCCGCATGGAAATCATCAGCAATCAAGCGCCGCACTTTTTGCGCCTTGCGATAATAGGCATCATAATAGCCAGAGGAAAGCACATAAGTACCCAACATGATGCGCCGCTTGACCTCAGCCCCAAACCCCTCGGAACGACTACGGGCAAACATGTCCAATAAATCAACCGGCTGCTGACAACGATACCCAAAACGAATGCCATCATAACGGGCCAGATTGGACGATGCCTCCGCCGGGGCAATGATATAATAGGTGGAAATGGCATAATCCGTACACGGCAGAGAAACCGGCTGACAAATGGCCCCCATCTCGGTAAAAGTGGCCATGGCCGCCTGCAACGCCTGCCGCACCGCCGCCGACACGCCCTCTATGAAATACTCCTGAGGGATACCAATACGCAGCCCACGCAAACAAGCCAACGCCTCTTCGCCCGACTGCAACTGCGCCGCATAGTCCGCAACCGGTTGGTCGATGGAGGTCGAATCCAGCGGATCATGCCCCGCCATCCCCTGCAGCAACAACGCCGCATCGGCCACCGTGCGCGTCATCGGCCCAGCCTGATCCAGAGAAGAAGCAAAGGCAATCATGCCATACCGGGAAACCCGCCCATAGGTCGGCTTCAAACCAGTAATCCCAGTCATCGCCGCCGGTTGACGAATCGAACCACCCGTGTCCGTACCCAAAGCCGCCACACACAAACCCGCCGCTACCGCCGCCGCCGAACCACCAGAAGAACCACCCGGTATCCGACGCGTATCCCACGGGTTGCAGACCGGACCAAAAAAAGAGGTCTCGTTGGAAGAGCCCATGGCAAACTCATCCATGTTGCTCTTGCCCAGAATCACCATCCCCGCCTCGCGCAGACGACGGATCACCGTGGATTCATAGGGCGGGATAAAATCAGCCAACATGCGCGAGGCACAGGTGGTGCGCAACCCCTGCGTACAAAAAAGATCCTTGACCGCCAAGGGAATGCCCGTCAACGGCGTGGCCGTGCCCGCCGCCAAACGCGCATCGGCCAGACGCGCACCCAGCAAAGCCCCGGCAGCATCCACCGTAATGTAGGCGTTCAACTGCGGATTGAGAGCGGCAATACGGTCCAGAAAAAATTGCGTCAATTCGACCGCCGAAATGGCCCGACTCTGCAACAACAGAGCCGCCTCCTGCAATGAAATACGGGCGAGATCCACCGGCATGATTCTCCTACTCGATCATTTTGGGGACACGAAAATGGCCCTGTTCGGTCTGGGGCGCACAGGCCAGCAAGGCTTCGCGTTGATTGTGGTGACACACCACATCCTCCCGTTCTGGAATCGCCATCTCCACAGCATGCGACATCGGCGCGACCGCGTCAGTCGGCAGGCGGTCGAGAGCCTCCATCAACGATAAAATACGGGAAAGTTGCTCGGCATAACGCTCCACTTCATCGGGCGTGACCCGTAACCGTGCCAGGGTGGCAACATGTTTGACAGTAGCGGCATCAATGGACATGGTCGAATTTTTTACACCTGTGGCTGTCATACTGTAATATAAATATCGGAAACACTACCCCTCTTCCAGCCAAAAAACAACGGCTGATGCACAGGCAAACCCCTGAAGCAGCAGATACCTCTCTTGCGATAACAAAAAAAATGCATGGTATGGAAAATGCAGTGCTAAACTGCAAGGCCGATTGAACCGAAGAAGAGAGTAAGGCGTGGCGATGTACTGTACCACCAGCGGCACAGGATGGCAGTCAAGGCCGGTTTCCGGACTCGATGCCTTAGCGTGCAGGTCGGACAGTGGTGCGCCAACCTGTCATCCAATCGGCCCGACGCTTGGCCCGCCACGAGACGTTGCAGTCCGTCTCGTGGCAGCGCCCGTGCGTTGACAGTGCCCCAAAGCCGGTCTACTCCGGTTGTCGCCGCCGCAACAGACGGCGAAAAAGATGCAAGGCCGTTTGACTGGCTTGATAGCGTACCCGGTCCCGACTGCCCTGGTAGAGCGCTTTGTGCTCCAACACATCACCCTGCTGGGAAACGGCGGCCAAATAGACTGTCCCAACCGGTTTTTCCTCCGACCCCCCATCCGGGCCGGCGATACCGGTTACCGAGACGGCCATGCTGGCCCCAGAGTGGCGCAACGCCCCCCGCGCCATGGCCAGCGCCACCTCCGGGCTGACCGCACCGCAGCGCTCGATCAACACCGCGCCCACATCCAGGCATTGCGATTTGGCCGCGTTGGCGTAAGTGACATAACCAACCGACAGATAGGCACTGCTGCCCGGCACCGCCGACAAACGGGCGGCAATCAGACCACCAGTACAAGATTCGGCCACAGTGATCGACGCATTGGCCTCGCGCAACTGTCTGCCGACCAACACTTCCAAAGGCCGAGGCGATTTTGCATACAAACGCTCACCCAGACACGCCTGCATGCGCTCCTTGAACTCGGCACCTACCTGGGCAGGCAGCATGATGGCCGAATCTCCATTGGCAAGAGCCCGGATCCGACACAAGCGCAGGTCGCTCTCCTCGACCAAAGCAGCAATCTCCTCCTCCGACCCCTCCACCATCCAACAGGTACGATAACGGCCACGCCGCGTCATCCCCTGGGAATCGACAATGCCTTCATCCATGAACTCACGAATGGCAGCCGTCAACTCCCGCCGCAACCCCCAAATACTCTTTTCGCAATAGATCACCATCCGCCCGCGCCGCTTGATGGCAAATCCCGCCGGGATGCCTTCCGCATCATATAGCGGTCGGGCACCCATCACCCGCAGGCGATCCGACTCATCACTATCCAACCCCAGAGAAAGACCCAGACTGGACAACAACGAACGCCGCAAACGGTTGCCCGGTCCGACCGTGCCCTGAATCAAAATCAATTGATACTCTTCCGCAACACGGGTCGGATCAAAAGGAGCATCCGGCTCCAATTCCGAAAAACCCATTTCCGCAAACCCCAAACACTCCAGTTGCAAGTCCAAATATGGACGCCCAGAGGGGGGAAATACAGACTCCTGCTCGCTCCAACGCGGCACAATGAGAAGACATTTCATGATCAGATAATCCTGGATAATACCGTCATGCATAACCCAGCATACAGGCCAGCCGCCACATCATCGGCCATCACTCCCCAGGGCGAAGGCAGCGCCCGGTCAAGCCAATTGACTGGCCACGGTTTAACAATGTCAAAAAATCGAAACAGCACAAACGCCACCAACCACCACGCCCACCCCTCCGGCACGAACAGCAGCGCTACCATCACCCCCGCCGCTTCATCCACCACCACTTGGCTCGGATCCTGGCGCTGAAAATGACGACAGGCAAACGTCGTGGCCCAACACCCCAGCAGCGTCAGTAGGAACAAAACCACGCCATACCACAGCATACCCGCCTGGGCGACCAACCAAGCAAACGGCAGGGTCACCACCGTACCCCAGGTGCCGGGCGCCTTGGGCAGACAGCCCGCACCAAAAAGGGTCGCCACCTGCACAGCCAAGCGATCACGCCACAAAAATGGATTCTCTATCATAGAATTGAATGGGATAAAAAAAAACCGAATAATGCATTCGTCGCAAAAATAGTAAAAAGCAGCGGCTCAATGCCCCCCCAAATAGGCCTTGCGAATTTCCGGACTAACCAGCAACGCCTGGCCAGATCCGCTCAGGGTAATCCGCCCGTTGACCAAAACATAGGCGCGATCCGCCAATTGCAGCGCCTGATTGGCATTCTGTTCGACCAAAAAGATGGTTGTCCCCGCCTGGGCAATCGTGCGCAGGGCGGCAAAGATGCGCCCCATGATTTGCGGTGCCAGCCCCAGACTGGGCTCATCCAGCAACAACAAGCGGGGGCGGGCCATCAACGCCCGTCCAATGGCCAGCATCTGCTGTTCCCCACCGGACAGGGTACCGGCCCGTTGCAAAGCCCGCTCGCGCAGTCGGGGAAAAAGCTGATAGACATGCTGCAGAACGGCGGCATCCTCCTGCTGCGCCGCCCGCGACCCGTCCGCAGACAAGGCTACCCGACCCATGGCCAAATTTTCGGCAACGGTCATGCGCGCAAAGACCCGCCGCCCCTCCGGCACATGGGCAATCCCTAGGCGGGCAATCTGATGGGTCGGCAGCCGGGTGATCGCCTGACCGGCAAAAAAAATCTCCCCCCGCTTGGCCGGGGGGTTGGCACACACCGTCATCAACAGGGAGGATTTCCCGGCCCCATTGGCCCCGATCAAGGCGACAATCTCCCCGCCATATACCTCCAGCGACACCCCATGCAGCGCCTCGATGGCCCCATATCCAGCGCCAATACCCGCCACAACCAATAAGGGTTGCGGAGCATCGCCTGCTGCAGGCACCTCTCCAGTCATCATCCCCCATCCTCTCAAGCCGGTTCAGACCCCAAATAGGCCGCCAGTACCCGATCATCCCGCTGAATCTCCTCCGGGGTGCCTCTGGCGATCACCTCGCCGTGGTCCAGCACCACCAGATGGTCAGAAATCTCCATCACCATGCCCATATCATGTTCGATCAACAGGATGGTCATATCAAAACGGTCACGCAGAGTCAGAATCAGCCGGCCAAGCGCCTTGGTTTCGTTGGGATTCAAACCGGCTGCCGGTTCATCCAAACAGAGCAGGCGGGGCTGGGTACACAAGGCCCGTGCCATCTCCAGGCGGCGTTGATGTCCATAGGGCAGTTCGCCCGCCAGACGGTTGGCTTCCGGCAGCAAGTCAAAAAAGCGCAGCCACGCACTGGCCCGCTGCAGCGCCGCCTGCTCCTGGGCCCGAAAACGACGGCTCTGGATCAACCCTGAGAGCAGTCCGCTGTCCACTTGGTTATGCTGGGCCACCAGCAGGTTTTCCATCACCGTCAACGCATTGAATAGACGAATATTCTGGAAGGTGCGCGCCACCCCAACTTGGTTGACCCGGTGCGGACCTCCGAACATTTTATGGTACAGACGACTACCGAGTCGCTTGGGTTGCCACAAATCGCTCCACTGCAACGACTCCCCCAACAGCGCCATCAGATTGCTGCCCCCATTCGCCCCGCCATGCAGATGGATGGAGCCGGTATTGGCCCGATAAAAACCGGTCACGCAGTTGAACACGGTGGTTTTGCCTGCCCCATTGGGACCGATCAAGGCGGTGATGGAACCAGCCTGCACGGTAAAATCCACCTGCTGCAGGGCGGTCACCCCGCCAAAGCGGATGGTCAAATCCTGTACGGTCAACAACGCGCTCATGCGACCCGCTCCGCCGCCTCGGCAGGAAGCGCAAAAAAGGGCCGTCGCCGTTGCCGCAAACCGCGTGGACGCCACACCATCATCAACACCATGGCCATTCCCACCGACAAGACACGGTAGTCGGAAAAGTCGCGCAACAGTTCCGGCATAACCGTCAACAACAATGCTGCAGCGATGACTCCGCTGGTGGAACCCATACCACCCAGGACCACGATAGCCAGGATATAGGCCGATTCAAAGAAGGTGAATGAGGAGGGGTTGACAAACCCCTGCAAGGCAGCAAAAAAAACCCCACCCACGCCGCCAACCATGGCCCCCAGACCAAAGGCGGAGAGTTTGACCGTCACGTGGTGGATACCCAGAGAGCGGCAGGCCACCTCATTTTCCCGCAGGGCCTCCCAGGCCCGACCAATGGGCATCCGCTTCAGACGAATCACCATCAAAATCAACAGCCCCACCACCCCCAGCAACAAAAAATACAAAAAGAGGGAGCGATGGTTGGCAGAGTAATCGATCCCAAAAAATTCATGGATGGGAATGCCCCCCTGTTTGGCCTTGCGACTAAATTCCAGACCAAACAGGGTGGGGAAAGCCACACTGACCCCGTTGGGACCGCCGGTGACGGCCACCCAGTTGTTGAGCACCAGACGGATAATTTCACCAAAGCCCAGGGTAACGATGGCCAGATAATCGCCGTGCAGACGCAACACGGGAAACCCCAAGACCATGCCAAAGAGGCCAGCCAACAGCGCGCCCAAAGGCAGAGCCAGCCAGAAGCTCAGGTGAAAATAGTGATAGCCCAAGGCATAGGTATAGGCGCCAACCGCATAAAAGGCGACAAAGCCCAAATCCAGCAACCCGGCCAACCCCACGACGATGTTGAGCCCCAACCCCAGCAGGATGTAGATCAAGGCCAGAATGGCCACGCTCAAGCCATACTTGCCAAGCA
Organism: Magnetococcales bacterium; assembly: GCA_002753095.1. Taxonomy (GTDB): domain Bacteria; phylum Pseudomonadota; class Magnetococcia; order Magnetococcales; family Magnetaquicoccaceae; genus Magnetaquicoccus. The sequence goes on along the minus strand of PDZU01000040.1, from coordinate 16,555 downwards.
CGAGGGGCAGCGACAGGGTCAACAGAGCGAGCAGAGCGATCCAGACCGGTTTGGGAGCGCTCAAACCGATGGTTGCCGCTGGCAGCGCGGCAGCCCGCCCCACCCCCAGACGGTCCAGGCCACCCAAATGGTGCAGCAGCACGGAGAAAAGAAAATGGCCAACCGTGACGACCGCCGCCAGCAACAGCGGTGTTTGCCAATGCCCTTCCAGGCGATAACCGGAGAGGACCAGTCCGGTGATCGGGGCAAAGAGCAGCAGGGCGATACCACCCACCCGACAGGCCATCCAGAAGCGGGCCAGCATCACACCTTCTCCACTTCCGGCACGCCCAGAAAACCGCTGGGGCGAAAAATCAAAAACAGGATCAACAGCGAAAAAGCAAAGACATCCTTGTAATCGCTGTTGACGAAACCGGCAAAGAAAGATTCGGCCAACCCCAAGACCACCCCCCCCAGCATGGCCCCCGGCAGGGAACCGATCCCACCCAGGACAGCGGCGGTAAACGCCTTGATGCCCATAAGAAAACCAATATAAAAATCAAACGAGCCATAGTTGAGGGTAACCAACATGCCCGCCACCGCCGCCATGGCCGCCCCCATGACGAAGACGACCGAAATGATCCGGTCGGTATCCACGCCCAGCAGATTGGCCATCACCCGATCCTGTTGGGTAGCCCGACAGGCCCGACCCAGGGCGGTGTGGTGGATGATCCAGGTCAACACGGCCATGCTGGCAAAGGCGGTCACGACAATCAGACTCTGCAGATGGGTGATCTGGACAAAATGCTGATCGACGGCATTGGCGGGGATACGCCAGACACCATCGATGACGGGCGGTACACCCTGGTTGCGTGCGCCCTGACTGATGCGGATATAATTTTGCAGAATCAGAGAGATGCCGATGGCGGAAATCAGCGGGGCCAAACGATTGGAGTTGCGCAGGGGGCGGTAGGCGATCCGTTCCACGCTCCAGCCATACAGCGCAGTCAACAAAACGGTGCCGAGTAGCACCAACACCAGCACGACCGGCACCGACTGCAGGCCGAAGGTGCCCAACAGCGCCAGGAAAATGGCGGTCAGATAGGCGGAAATCATATAGATTTCCCCGTGGGCAAAGTTGATCATCCCGATGATGCCGTACACCATGGTATAACCCACCGCAATCAGACCATAGGTCGAGCCCAACACCAGCCCGTTCACCCATTGTTGTCCGAAGATATAGATATCCATAAATCAGCCTGTTGATGCGCGTCGTGTCAGCGGCTGTAGGCGGGCAAGATAGCCGCCTGCAGCATGATAAATCAAAGAGATCGGTGTAGAGCGAGCCAGCCGAGAAATCACCATAATGCCTCCGCAACACGCCATCAACAGGCCAGACAGCACAGCAAGATCAATCCACTTCCTTGTATTTGCCCTTGTCATCCCAGCGATACATGACATAGTCGGAAACTTGCAGATCCCCCTTGCTGTCCCACGCTTTTTTACCCATCACCGTTTCCACGGCGTTATTATGCAGCCATTGGGCCAATTTTTCACCCTCCACGCTTTGGGTAGCATGCATGGCGGCGGCGATGGCCTGCAGGGTGGCATAGGCGTAGAGGGTATAGCCTTCCGGTTCAAACCCTTTTTTGCGGTAGATCTCCACCAGTCCCCGACCTGCCGGGAGATTGCGCGGATCGGCCCCAAAGGTCATGTAAACGCCATCGACGAAGGCAGGGCCACCGGCTGAGGTAACCAGAATCTCCGAAAAGATACCATCACCGGAGACCAGGGGTGCTTTCATGCCCTGTTCGCGCATTTGCCGCACCAAGGGACCGGCCTCGCTGTGATAACCGCCAAAGTAGACCGCATCTGTCTGCACGGCTTTCAATTTGGTGACCAGGGCGTTGAAATCTTTTTCGCCACGGGTCAGCCCTTCGTAGAGCACCTCCTGCTTGCCCAGGACGTGCAGGCGTTTCTTCATGGCATCGGCCAAACCTTGACCGTAGGTGGTTTTGTCGTGCAACACGGCCACCCGTTGGCCATTCAGCCGTTGCACGATAAATTCGGCCCCGACCACCCCTTGCTGATCATCGCGACCACACATGCGAAAAACGGTGCTCAGATTGCGCTCGGTGACCAACGGATTGGTGGAACCCGGTGTGATCATCAACACCCCGGCATCGGCATAGATCGCCGAGGCTGGAATGGTCGAGGAGGAGCAAAAGTGACCGATGACCGCAGCCACCTTTTCCCGATCGACCAGACGACTGGCCACAGCGGAAGCCTGTTTTGGTTCGCAGGCATCATCGGCCTTGACCAACTGAAGCGGGCGCCCCAAAATTCCGCCAGCGGCATTCAAATCCGCCGCCCCTTGTTCGACCCCACGCCAAAACTGTTCGCCGAAGGAGGCATCCGAACCGGAAAAGGGGCCGGCCACACCAATTTTGATCGGTTCGCTGGCCTGTACCGCTTGACCCGACAGACAGAATAAAAACGCACCTGCCAGGAAAAGGAGTAACTGTTTTGTTTTCTGCATGGTCTGTATCCTTGCCGTGTTAAAAGAGTGAACCCTTCCCCCCAGAATAATGCAAATCAGAGACAATGTCCCGTCGTCATTCGTGGGGACGGGCGTACAGATAGGGGGTGCGGTTGCTTCAGAAGTATGTTAGACTGGTCATTTATGATTTATTTCAGCCTCACTGCCAAGGAGTTTCACGCTCATGTCCGTTACCCTGACCGCCAGTGCCGCCAAAAAACTGGGGACTTTGCTGCAGGAAGAGAACAATCCCGACCTGAAATTGCGCATTTTTGTCTCCGGGGGCGGCTGTTCCGGCTTCAAGTATGGTTTCACCTTTGATGATCAGCAGGATGCCGAGGATGCAGTGATCGAGCAGCACGGGATCCAGGTTCTGGTGGATGCCACCTCCATCAACTATCTGCGTGGCATCGAAGTGGATTATGTAGAAGATCTGAACGGTTCCCAGTTTGTCATCAAAAATCCGAATGCGGCCAGCAGTTGTGGCTGTGGCCAATCGTTCACCCCAACGGAAGGTGGTGGTTGCGCCAACGCCTAAGCATGGCGCGCAGATTGGCCATTCAGCGCGAAATCACTTGCGCACGTCAGGACTTTGCCGCCGCACAGGGTACTGTTGTCGCGATCACGCAACCGCTCAAGGATTGTTCTTATGTCCGATGATACCCCCTCCTCACCTGCCGAAGAGCTGCCCTCCTCGGAACCGACCGAGTTCCGTTCCGAGGAGAGTGCAAGCGACACGCCTGCAGAGAACCTGGAAGGCGCTGCCCCACAGGACGGCGTGAGCGATGGCGCTGTTTTTCCGTCTATGGACACGTCCCAGGCAGAGAGTGGCAAGACGATGGAGGCTGACCCTCTCGCCTCGCTGGACGCCGTCATGCAGGGGGCGGATCACCCGGCAGAGGAGACCCCCGCTGCGGCGAGCTTGGCGGGGAAGGAAGCGCAGACAGCGGATGGTGGCCCTGCGGAGGCGACAGAGCAGGGCAACACTCTACTGCCCAGCGAGTTGGTCGTCTATCCACTGGGTGGGCGGCCATTTTTTCCGGGCATGTTGACGCCGATCCAGGTAGAGGGTTCGCCCTATTACGACACCATCAAGATGGCCTTGGACTCACCCGGCAAGATGTTTGGCATTGTCTTGAGCCATGCCGAGGATGGGGATGAGGTTTTTACCGCCGACAAGCTGTACCGTTTTGGCACGGTGACCCGCATCATGGAGTCGGTGGTGCATGAGCAGGACAAGCAGATCAAGCTGTTGGCCGAAGGGTTGTCTCGTTTTGAGATTATCGGGATTGCGGATGATGGTCCCCCCATTCTGGCCATTGTCAAGCATCATGACAAGCCGGTGGCCCAGTTTGACCCAGACACGCTCAAGCCCTACATGCTGGCGGTCATCAGCACCCTGAAGGAGATTCTGAAGTATGATTCTCTCTACCAGGAGCAGGTCAAGATGTTTTTGTCGCGGCATAATTTCAGCGAGCCGGACCGTCTGGCTGATTTTGTCGCCTCGATGACCAGTTCCAACCGGGAAGAGCTTCAGGAGGTTTTGGAGACGCTGAACATCCGGGATCGTTTGGAGAAGGTGCTTGGTCTACTCAAAAAGGAGTTGGAAATTGTCAAGTTGCAGGACAAAATTTCCAAGCAGGTAGAAGAGGGTATTTCGGAGAATCAGCGGCAATTTTTTCTGCGCGAGCAACTCAAGGAGATTCAGAAGGAGCTGGGGATCACCAAGGATGATCGCACGGCTGATCTGGATAAATTTCGCGACCGTTTAAAGCAGTTGACGCTCAGCGAGGAGGCGAGCAACAAGCTCAATGATGAGATGGAGAAGTTGGCCATTCTGGAGACGGGTTCTTCCGAGTATAATGTCACCCGCAACTATGTGGATTGGTTGACCAGTCTGCCCTGGGGTGTCCACTCCAAGGATCGCTTAAACATCACGCGGGCCCGCCGGGTTTTGGATGAGGATCACGACGAATTAAAGGACGTCAAGGAGCGCATCCTGGAATTTTTGGCGGTTGGCAAGTTGAAGGGCAAGATTGGTGGTTCCATTATTTTGCTGGTTGGTCCGCCTGGGGTAGGCAAGACCTCGGTGGGGCGTTCCATTGCCCGTGCTGTGGGGCGGGAATTTTTCCGTTTTTCGGTTGGCGGCATGCGTGACGAGGCGGAGATCAAGGGGCATCGTCGCACGTATGTGGGGGCCATGCCCGGCAAGGTCATTCAGGCTTTGCGCTACACCAAAGTAGCCAATCCCATCTTCATGCTGGACGAGGTAGATAAAATAGGCGCCAGTTATCATGGTGATCCGGCCTCGGCTTTGCTGGAGGTACTGGATCCTGAGCAGAACACGGAGTTTCTGGATCATTATCTGGATGTGCGCTTTGACCTGTCCAAGGTATTGTTTATTTGCACGGCCAACCAGACGGATACCATTCCGTTGGCTTTGTTGGATCGCATGGAGATTATTCGTCTCTCTGGTTATATCACCTCGGAGAAGATGACCATTGCCCGCAACCATTTGGTACCCAAGCAGTTGGAGAAAAATGGTCTCAGTGGTGCAAAGTTGCGTTTTTCCCGGCGGGCCATTCGCACCATGATTGAGGGGTATGCCCGCGAGGCGGGGGTACGTCATTTGGAGCAAAAAATAGGCGCTGTTTCGCGCAAGGCGGCGCTACAAATTCTGGAGAAGAAGGCGTCTACTCCGATTCGTATTGACCATGATAACGTTGAAAAATTTTTAGGAAAGCCCAGTTTTCGTGACGAACCGCCGATCAGTGGTGTTGGTATTGTCACGGGATTGGCTTGGACAGCCATGGGCGGGGCCACCTTGGATGTGGAGTCTGCGCAGATCAGCACCAGCAAGGCAGATTTTATCCTGACGGGCAACATGGGTGATGTCATGAAGGAGTCGGCTCGGATTGCCTACAGTTATCTGCAGGGGCAGTGCAAGGCGTTGGGGGGGCAGAGCAAGATTTTGGCCGAGGGTTCCATTCACATCCATGTACCGGAGGGGGCCACGCCCAAGGATGGACCTTCTGCGGGCATTACGTTGGCCACTTCGTTGCTTTCTCTGGCCCGCAACGAACCGATTCCCCGACGTTTGGCCATGACGGGTGAGATCACTTTGACTGGGCATGTGTTGCCGGTTGGCGGCATCCGGGAGAAGGTGATTGCGGCGCGTCGGGTTGGAATTCGTGAGATTATCTTGCCCGAAGCCTGCCGCAAGGACTATGAAGAGGTACCGGACCATATTCGGGCTGGTTTTGTGACGCATTTTGTCAAGCTTTATCCTGAGGTCGCCAAACTGGTCTTTGGTTGACCTTTGTACGGATTCATTGCCGAATGGGATGTGAAAAAATCCCTTGTCGCTGGTGTAACGAGTGGCTAGAATTCCACTTTTGGCGCAGGCGCGCCATGGTGTGATCAGCCATGCACTATTCAGGAGTAGCACACATGTCTCGGAAATCCACTCTTCATGCCGCCCTTTTTGTCTGCTCTCTGGCCCTGGCAACCAGTAACCAAGCCAACGGCGCCCCTGCGGCGGCGGATACCGATTTCCAAAATGAGATCCGTCTCTCCTGTGAGAAATATGCCAAAGAGGATCAAATTCCTGCCAAGGAGGTCAAGGAGTATATTGCGTTATGTATCCGCGATTTCACCGAGGCCCAGCCCACGGATGAGTTTCCTCCTTTTGAGAACGAAGAGGGCATCCAGAGTGCGCCCTCTTCCGGTGAGTACAACCCGTTAGAAAAAAGCCAGGAGATGGAAAAGGCCCGTCCGATTGATCCACCGGTGCAATCGGCACCGGCTACCAAGTCTGTGGCACCTGGGGGTAAGCCGGTGCCGGCGGGGCAGCCAGCCAAGGGTAGTGCGCAACCGGCTGACAACAAAAAATCCACTGCCCAGTAATGGTTGTCGGGGTCGGGGAGCCACCGTTGTCATCGACGCGTATTTCTGTTGAGTTGGTTCCCCGCGATGCGGAGAGTCTGCGTATGGAGTTGCAGGCGGTTCGGCAGACCTTTCCTGCTGTATCGGTGATCAACCTACCGGATCTGCCGCGATTTTCTGTGCGCTCTTGGGATGGTTGCGTGATTGCGAAGCATTTTTTTGCGCACACCATTCCACATATTCGCACCATTGATTTACGCATGGATCAGCCTTTGCCAACCGCTTTGCTGGACACGTTGCGAGAGCATTGTATCCAGGAAATTTTGTTGGTTACTGGTGATTCTGATGTTCCTTTGTCCCACGCGCCTTTACCTTTATTGCAGGCCATTCCACTTTTTAAGCAGGCGTTACCCGGTGTGCGGGTATATACGGCGTTGGATCCGTATCGGCAGGATTTTGCGCTGGAGTATGATTATCTGCAGCAGAAGTTGGCGGCTGGCAGTGATGGTTTTTTTACGCAACCTTTCTTTGCGCTTTCTCCCATGGAGCGGTATTGCGCTTGTTTTGCTTCTGTTCCCATTTTTTGGGGGGTAGCTCCTGTCACCAGTGTTGCTTCGCGCACCTACTGGGAAACGCGTAACCGTGTGATTTTTCCAGAGGATTTTGCGCCCACTTTGGCATGGAACCAGGCGTTTGCCCGGCAGGCGTTACGGTTTGTTCGGGATACGGAGTCTCACATTTATTTTATGCCGATTCGCACCCCCGTGGTGGAGTATTTGGCTGCTGTTCTTGACTGAATGAATCTGGACCCCTGAGAATTTTTGACACCCAAAACAAGTGCGGGTCCAGGGAGCGCAGCTTCCTGGCGGGTCCAGGGCAGGGCCCTGGGACTTTAATCTTTTATCTTTTGCTTTTAATCTTTTGCCTTTGGCGCGCTTTTCACGATAAGCCGATGCGCATTCTGCATCGGCTTAAGCGCCTAATTGACGCAAGCTGTGCGGATTGGCGCGGTTTTTTGCGCCGATCCGCACAGCCTCCCAATGGTCTTTGCAGCGGGTTGGTACACACGCACCGACCGATCTTGTGATAAACCTGGCGCCATAACGCGTTTTTGCGGACTTCACCATGTCAGACGTACTGTTCCCCCTTTTTCTGCAGTTAACGGGCCGTCCTTGTTTGGTGATCGGTGGTGGGCGCGTTGCCATGGAAAAAGCAACGCGTTTACTGGAGTTTGGAGCAGTATTGACCATAGTGGCGCCGCAATTGGTTGCGCAACTGCAGCAGCGCGTTGCCCAGCATGAGGCAACCTGGATTCCTGAACTTTTCCAGGAGGAGCACCTGCAGGGGATGTGGTTTGTTGTCAGCACTTTGCGCGATCCAGAGATCAATCAGCGCATTCTGGCCGAGGCCAACAGGCGTTGCATTTTTCTCAATGTTGTCGATCAACCTGCATTCTGCAGCAGCCATTGGCCTGCCATTTTATCGCGTCCGCCGGTTACGGTCGCTTTTTCCACGGCGGGCACAGCTCCGGCCTTGGCGGGCTATTTACGGCGCACACTCAACGAAGCGCTGCCGCCCCGTTTGGACGAGTTGGCCACGTGGCTGGCGTACTGGCGCAAGCAGGTTCAACCGATCCTGCCGGAACTGGAGGCCAGAGGCGAATTTTGGCGGCATCTGTTTGCCCTGGGTATTGTCGAAAAGTTTGCGGGTGGGGAACAGGAGCAGGCAGAAGAGTTGATACGCCGTGCATTGCAGACACTGGAGAATGCACGGCAGGAGCAGACGCATGACTGATCGGGTAAAAGCCTATCGGGAACGTCAAAAGGCGGCAGGTTTGGCGCAACTGAGTTTGTGGTTGGATAATGGCACCATCCAATTGCTGAAGCAACTTTCTGAACAACAACAACGCCCGCCCGGCGATATTGTCGCTGCCGCGTTGCTGCAGAGTGGCTTAGGTGATTCTGCAAAGAGAGAAGCGACCCCTGCTCCCGTGCAGGAGGAAGGCCCGCCTTTGCCGGAACTGGTTCGACAGGTTGTCAGCGAAGTACTCGCCCAAATCCAACCGGCAGCACCGCCCCCTCCAGAAGAGAGCACCCCACCAGAAACGACCCCGGTAACCCTCATCGAGTCATCCCTGCCCTGCCCGTTTCTCTACCAGCGCCCCATGCCACTTTAGGGCATAAAAAAGGCTGGAAACAAAGTCTCCAACCGATTCCACGCGCCAAACAAAATCCCCTCAGGCCATGCGGGAAAATCCACCTTTTGCCGGTTGCAAATCCGCCCCCTCTTTTCCCCGCGCAGGCTCCCCCTTTTCCTTGGGCTGAAACTGCAAACAAGGCTCCCCGGAAGTTTGCAACACCTCCATCCATGGCCATTGTCTGGTTTTAAAACCCATGGCACGACACCCCCTGGGAAACTCCGCATCCCAAGTCACCTGAAAGTGGCTGCAGTTTCGGCAATCTACACCACCCCTGTTTTCCACAGATTGGCTCACCTGTCTCACCACCATGGACTTCGTTTATCCGCAGGTTCCTGGCCTATGCCCCACGTGTAAAACCCATTGGGAGGCTGTGCACATTGGCGCCAAAAACCGCGCCAATCCGCACAGCTTGCGTCAATTAGGCGCGCTGCGCCGACGCAAAAACCGCGTCGGCTTATCGTGAAAAGCGCGCCAGAAAAGCAAAAGATAAAAGATAAAAGATAAAAGATAAAAGATAAATTCCCAGGGCTCTGCCCTGGACCCGCCAGGGGGGTGACCCCCCTGGACCCGCATTACATAGGGGCAACGCCCAAGATAAAAAAATCCCTACACCACACTAGGCTCAATACGAATAAACCGGGGCGTCTCCTGAACCGCATCCAACCCCTCTATCTCCCGCAACGCCAAACGAATCTGCCGCTCCGTCGTGGCATGCGTCACCATAATCAACGGGACAGCCGCCACCGCCGAACGACCCTTCTGATGGATGGCATCCAACGAAATTTGATGCTCAGCCAATACCCGCGTCACCTCAGCCAATACCCCAGGCCGATCCGCAACCGCTAAACGTAAATAATATTCACCACGCCACTCATCCGTCGCCCGCACAGGGAACGCACGCAAATTCTCCGACAAACAAGAAAAAGCCGCCACCCGCCCCACACAACCCACACGCCAATTACGAGCAATCTCAACCAAATCAGCCACCACCGCACTGGCCGTAGGCCGCTCTCCAGCCCCGCGACCATGATACATGGTCGTCCCCGCCGCATGCCCACGCACAAAAACCGCGTTATATACCCCCTCCACCGACGCCACCATACTGCTAACCGGTACCAACGTCGGCTGCACCCGTAACTCCACCCCCTCCGCATCCTGCTTGGCTATCCCCAACAACTTGATGCGATACCCCATCTCCGTGGCCCACTGAATGTCCACATCCGACACATGCCGAATACCCTCAATGTGTACCTGGCTGAAATCTGGATAAGAGCCAAAAGCAATGGCCGCCAAAAGCACCAACTTGTGCGCCGCATCAATGCCATCCACATCAAAAGAAGGATCCGCCTCCGCAAATCCCTTGGCCTGCGCATCACGCAACACATCCGCAAAAGAACTACCCCGCTCACGCATCTCCGTCAGGATGTAATTGCACGTGCCATTCAAAATACCATACAACTGGTCAATCCGATTGGCCGCCAAACTCTCCCGCAAAACCTTGATGATCGGAATGGCACCCGCTACCGCCGCCTCAAACATCAACTCACAACGATTGGCAACCGCCAACGGCACCAAATCCGCACCATGCATGGCCAACAACGCCTTGTTGGCCGTCACCACATGCTTGCCAGACCGTAACGCCTGCTCCAATAAAGAACGCGCAGGCTCCAACCCCCCAATCACCTCTACCACAACATCAATATCCTCCGCAGCCACCACACGCTGCAAATCATCCGTCAACTCTACCTCACCCAACGCCAAATCACCGTTGCGACTCGGCGTCCGGGTCGCAATGCGCACCAAACGTAACCGTACCCCAGTGCGCTGCTGCAATAACGCACCCTGCGTCAGCAACAACTCCACCACACCACGACCCACTACCCCAAAACCTAAAACACCAACACGCAACTCTTGCATGGAACCCCTACCCCGCCCCAACTCAAGTACGAATATCCGCACCCGCCTGGAAAAATTTCTTGATATTACGAATCGCCTGACGCGTCCGCGCCTCGTTCTCAATCAAAGCAATCCGCACAAATTCATCCCCATACTGGCCAAAACCAATCCCAGGACTCACCGCAACCTGCGCCTCTTTCAACAAAAGCTTGGAAAACTCCAACGAACCCAACGCGCGAAACTCCTCCGGAATCTGCGCCCACACAAACATGGATGCCCGAGGCCGCTCAATATGCCAACCCGCCCGCTCCAAACCATCCACCAATACATCACGCCGACTCTGATACAACTGCCGAATGTCCTCTACACACTCCTGCGGACCATTCAAAGCAACCGCCGCCGCAATCTGAATCGGCTGAAACATCCCATAATCCAAATACGACTTGATCCGCGTCAACGCCCGTACCAAACGCTTGTTGCCCACCGCAAAACCAACCCGCCACCCAGGCATGTTGTAAGTCTTGGAAAGCGTGTAAAACTCAATGACACAATCCTTGGCCCCAGGCACCTGCAACATGCTGGGACACTGATAATCATCAAAACAAATCTCGGAATAAGCAATATCCGATAACACAAACAGCTCATGCTCCTTGGCAAACTCAACCACCTTCTCATAAAAAGGGAGGTCAACCACCATGGCCGTGGGATTGGACGGAAAATTGATCACCAATACCTTGGGCCGCGGCCAACTCTTGGCCATGGCCTGCTTGAGCTCTTCAAAAAAATCCGTGGTGCGACATAAAGGAACATGACGTATATCGGCACCCGCCAAGACAAAGGCATAACCATGAATGGGATAGGTCGGATTGGGTACCAAAACCGAATCCCCAGGCGTGGTGATGGCCAGAGCCAAATGAGAATAACCCTCCTTGGAACCAATAGAGACAATCGCCTCCGAATCTGGATCCAACTCCACACCAAAACGGCGCAGATAATAAGCGCAAATGGCCTTGCGCAAACCGTTGATCCCCCGCGATACGGAATAACGGTGATTGCGACCCTGCTTGGCCGCCTCACACAACTTATCCACAATATGCTGCGGTGTAGGCTGGTCCGGATTGCCCATACCAAAATCAATAATATCCTCACCACGGTGGCGCGCTGCATCCTTCAACTCGTTGACCACAGCAAACACATAGGGAGGTAACCGACTAATGCGATAAAATTCTTCCATCAAACACTCTGATGTCACAGAAAGATAACCAGGAGAGAACCGGGTGGGCAGTGAACCACCCACCCGGCCGTACAACACACCACAACAACAAACCCTACACCACCATGGAAACAATCAACAAAGCCACAATGTTGGCAATCTTGATCATCGGGTTGACCGCCGGACCAGCCGTATCCTTGTAGGGATCGCCCACCGTGTCACCAGTCACCGCCGCCTTGTGCGCATCGGAACCCTTGCCACCACAGTTGCCCATCTCAATGTACTTCTTGGCATTGTCCCAGGCTCCACCACCCGTGGTCATCGAAATGGCCACAAAAATACCAGTGACGATGGTTCCCATCAATACACCACCCAACGCCTGCGGACCCAATGCCAAACCAACCACCACCGGCGCCAATACCGGCAACAACGAAGGAACCACCATCTCCTTGATGGCCGCCCGCGTCAACATGTCCACCGCCTTGGAATAGTCCGGCTTGGCCGTCCCTTCCATAATGCCCGGAATTTCACGGAATTGACGACGTACCTCAATCACCACACTGCCCGCCGCACGGCCAACCGCCTCCATGCCCATGGCAGCAAACAAATACGGCAACAAACCACCCACAAACAGACCAATGATCACATAATGGTTGGACAGATCAAAGGTCACACCCTGCTTGAAATGGGCCAATTCATGGGTGTAGTCGGCAAACAACACCAAAGCAGCCAGACCAGCAGAACCAATGGCATACCCCTTGGTCACCGCCTTGGTGGTATTGCCCACCGCATCCAACGGATCGGTAATATCACGAATTTCGGAGGGCAACTCCGCCATCTCAGCAATACCACCGGCATTGTCGGTGATCGGACCATACGCATCCAACGCCACGATAATACCCGTCATCGACAGCATGGAGGTAGCCGCTACAGCAATCCCATACAAACCAGCCAAATGATAGGCACCCAATATGCTCAAACAAACCGCAACCACCGGAGCCGCCGTCGCCTTCATCGACAGACCCAAACCAGCAATCACGTTGGTACCATGACCAGTCTCGGAAGCCTTGGCCACATCCTGCACCGGGCTGTACTCAGTCGCCGTGTAATACTCGGTGATGATCACCATGGCCGCCGTCAAACCCAAACCAATCATGGCCGCACCATACAATGCCATGACACTGTAGGTACCGTTGTTGGCCATCAACCACTGCGTGATCGGGTAAAACAACACGGCGGAAACTACACCGTTGACAATCACACCCCGATACAAAGCGGTCATGATCTTCTGGCCCGGTTCCGCCTTGACAGCATACACACCCGCAATCGAACCCAAAATGGAAATACCACCCAACACCAACGGATACACCAACGCATTCTGGAAGCCGTTCATCACCAACGCACCCAACAACATGCTGGCAATCACAGTCACGGCATAGGTCTCAAACAGGTCAGCCGCCATACCGGCACAGTCACCAACATTGTCACCCACGTTATCGGCAATCACCGCCGGATTGCGCGGGTCATCCTCAGGAATACCCGCTTCCACCTTACCCACCAAGTCGGCACCCACGTCGGCGCCCTTGGTGAAAATACCACCACCCAGACGGGCAAAAATGGAGATCAACGAACCACCAAAAGCAAAACCAACCAACGGCTTCAACAGTTGCGCCATGTTGCTGGTATCGCCGGTCTTCATCAGGATCAGGAAGTAGATGGCCACACCCAACAGACCCAAACCAACCACCAGCATGCCGGTAATCGCGCCACCACGGAACGCTACCTGCAGGGCGCTGTTCAAACCACCCTTGGCCGCTTCCGCCGTGCGCACATTGGCCTTGACCGAAATGCCCATGCCGATAAAACCAGCCGCACCGGACAGGACAGCACCCACCGCAAAACCAATGGCCGTGGCAACGCCCAGATAGATGGCCAACAGCAGGAACAACACACCACCCACATAGGCGATGGTCGTATACTGGCGACGCATATAGGCCATCGCCCCCTCTTCAATGGCCCCGGAGATGGCCTGCATCCGCTCCGTTCCCGCCGACAAACCCAAAATCCAGTTCCGCGATATGACCCCAAACACCACAGCGCCAACCCCACACAGGATGGCAAGCACCAAACCTCCCATCGACATTTCCATAATCCGTATTCACTCCCTTCAGAATAATGATCTCGCCTGATAGCACCTTATTCCAAGAGCAATGTGTGGAGAGTGCTTGCGTTCGCCCTCCCAAAAATCGCCCTGGATTTCTTTATGACCCGCAAACTTAACCCAAAATGGCACACAACTCGGTGTAAACCGTATCCATCGGCAACATGCCGTCCACCGTGCGAAATGTGCCCCCATTGCGATAATGATCTATCACCGGAGCCGTCTGCTGATGGTAAACCGCCAAACGGTTACGCACCGTCTCCTCGTTGTCATCGGCGCGCGTGGTCAGATTGCCACCACACTTGTCACACACCCCAGCCACCGCAGGCTTCTTGTGTACCGCATGATACCCCTCGCCACACTTGGCACACGTGCTGCGCCCAGTAATGCGCGACACCAGCGCCTCCGTGTCAGCCGCAATGTCGATCACATGATCGATGTGCAGCCCCCGCTCCGCCAACATGGCATCCAAGGCCACCGCCTGGGCTACCGTGCGAGGAAAACCATCCAAAATAAATCCCTTGCCGCAATCCGCCTCACCAATCCGGTCGGCAATAATCCCCACCACAATATCATCTGTCACCAGACCGCCACTCTCCATGGCCGCCTTGGCCCTTTGCCCAACTTCCGTGCCCGCCTTCACCGCCGCCCGCAACATATCCCCCGTTGACAACTGGGGTACACCATAGCTCTCCGCAACCCGCCGCGCCTGCGTGCCCTTGCCCGCACCAGGAGGTCCCATCAAAATCAGCTTCATAACAACCACTCCCCTGTTTTGCTTGATCTTTTTTTATACCTGCCCCGTACACTGCAAATGGGCTACGACACAGTAACAAATTTCCCCCGCTCATTCACCGAGAAAAAACGGCTTCAGCCGAATTTTTTTCTCCTTGCCGAACGAGAAGATACAAACTTCTTTCCAACCCAAAAGCCATTTTATTACTGACCCTTTTTTTCCAGCATCTCTCGCAATTGGGCAAAGGGATTGTGGGTGGCAACCTCCTGCCGTTCCGCCTCGGTGTTCATCCCACCAGCCGCCAGATGATCCGTATAACGGGAATGCTCGTTATCATGACAATATACACACAGATTCTCCCAGTTACACCCGTCGGCAGGATTGTTATCATGATTATGGTCCTTGTGGTGTACTGTTAATTCTGATAGGTTATCCTTGTCAAACACTCGGCCACAGCGCGCGCACACCCACGGATGAATTTTTAACGATTGCGCCCGATACCCCGCTTGACGGATCTCTGCATCAGAACGGGCCATGGATATGATCTGCTCCAATTTTTCTGGCCGGTTACTGCCAACTTTTGGTCCAACCGGTCGACGCGTACTCCTGATCATTTTCTTGTTAACTCCTTTTGTGTGACTGGCTCATCCTCTGCTGTTTCAACATAAACAGTTGTTCAAAACCGCAAAAATGTATCAGAATTAAGAATGAAGGAGGAACTTTTTATTTGCATGATGGTCGAAGCATCCAAAATAGTGACCATCATTCCATTGCAAAATTCTATGTAAATTCCCACCACCAAGGATAGTGACGATTATAGCCGTTGTAAACCATCCTGGGCAACTAACAGGCAACAGCGAGAGCCCGTCATATCTTTCAGCAATTTTTAAAAATTTCAGCGTTTTGTAAAAATCAAGTCTACTAATACATTTTAATCTTGCAATCAACAACCAAATCAGGTTACTTATGGAGTTGTTGCAATAACTCGAACAAGGATGAACCACGATGACTCTCAGTGAACGCATTCAAACGGCTCGCAAACAGGCCAAACTCACCCAAAAGGAGTTGGCTGACCGCGTTGGTATCAGCCAGACAGCCGTCCATAAACTGGAATGTGGCCGTTCCAGATCCTCCCGGCGAACTGTTGCCATTGCACTGACCTGCGGGGTCGATCCCATTTGGCTCGATACCGGACGGGGTGAAATGTCACTGATCGGTGCG
This sequence comes from Magnetococcales bacterium, assembly GCA_002753095.1. Lineage (GTDB taxonomy): Bacteria > Pseudomonadota > Magnetococcia > Magnetococcales > Magnetaquicoccaceae > Magnetaquicoccus. The sequence continues at coordinate 725 of PDZU01000040.1, read as the reverse complement.
ACGCCAGGAATGAACCAGGCAGAGTTTGCCAAAGCCGCTGAAGATGGCGAAATCTACCGGGCTCCCCTGTTTGCGCGCTTGCCCCTCATCTCCTGGGACGATGCCAGTCGTTCCTGCGAAGAGGCGACCGACTCCTTTCACCCCAAAGCCGTTGAAGCCTGGATCCCCGTCGCGCCACGCTCCAGCGAAAAAACCTTCGCCCTGCGCGTCCCGGATGACTCCATGGAACCGGAATTCCATGAGGGTGAAATCATTATCGTCGATCCCACCCTGCCCGGCAAGCATAACCTGTTTCTGATTGCCCGTATGGAGGGGGACTCTTTGGCCACCTTCAAACAACTGATTGTCGTCGGCAACCGCACCTATCTGAAGCCACTCAACTCGCGCTATCCGCTGATCGAAGTGCAGGGCGAGTTGCGCGTCTGCGGGATCGTGGTGGGCAAATACAAAGAGTATTGATGCATCTGTCCCAAGGATCCCACTGCCCCATCGTCTTGCACTTTCAGACATTTGTCAAATTTTCTCCCCTTCAGGGAGGGCAGACGCAGCCCTCCCTGATTTTTTTTGCCAGCACCCCGCCGCAACGCATTGATGAACCTGTACCCGCATGCCGGAGTATGCTATCAGACTCTCCCACAGGGGGTGGATGCGGTCTGATTGTCACACGGTCATCGATCCGCCCCGAGCAACCTTGGGCGTCGGGAGCGCGAGTTGAGTGGCTTCAG
>PDZU01000140.1 GCA_002753095.1 Magnetococcales bacterium | reverse complement strand
AGGAGATGGCTTTCCAGGACCGAAGACGCTTTGGATAGGGCTACAGAGGGTCCATGACTTTGCTTTGGCCATACAGTGCCAGAAAGAGATGGATGTTTGAGATGTGGGTAACGATGTGGTCTAAGACACTTGAAGCATTTAGCAAATTTTCTTTGTTGATTTCAGGCAGCGCCAATGATTTCCTGATAAGGTCACCGATTTGTGTTGCGGTGAAAATAGGCTGGGAGATTTTGTGTTTGAGCAGTGCACTCATCCGGTGCTGCACGCGCAATAGGGCATAACGCATGGTGGAGGCACGCATAATACGCGCATTTTCATCGGCCATCATGGCCTGTATGAAGGGAGCTAAAGAGGCAGCAGTTTTTTGAATGATGCGCAGATGGTAGGTATTGAATGCCTTTTCTCTAGAATGCTCAAAATTGATCAAACCGATCAGGGAATATGTCCCGTCTCTTTCCTGATAGAGGATGGGCACCACCAGTTCGCTTTGTGGCAGTTGTTCACGATCGAAATAGGCAGCATAGCGACTGGAATATTTTGCATCTTTCGGGTTGACCAGCAGGTGACTCATTTGCGGATTGTTTTCATGCATATCAAGAAAAAGACCGCACACGGTCTGATTGCGCAACAGGTTGCGGGCCTCATCACGACTGCCACGACTTTCATCATTATTTCCACTATAACTAGCACGAAGCTCGATATATTGTGCCTCTTTCTTGCGGTAGGTCAGAATCTGTACCAATGGCGGTGGGGTGATTTTTAATGGTTCCCAATTCGGTAGAAAATCAGCAACCAGTTTTGCCAAATCCTGCCAGCAATGAATATGGTCAATATTACCGGTAAAGAAGCTCTTGACCAGTTTGGTGTGACCGATATCAAAGGCAAGTTTCAGATTGGCACTGACAAAAATTTCCGTTTGTTCGCACACCATTGTCAGAAAATGCTGGAGATCATCCTCACGTAGTCGTGGTTCCAATGGCTCGACCCACTGTTCCTGCAACACCATGAGAATGGTTGGTGCCCCATCAATATCCAGACGAAACACCAGTCGTCCGCCACCTATCTGCTTGTCGGGAAAAACACGTAATGGTGGAGATTCCTTGGGCAACATTGCTGCAAGAACACGCTTCGGCAAGATGACATCAGATTTACCCTCTTCTGTTGGAAACGGCAGGGCTTCACCATCAACGACAACAAACCAATCAATACGCATTCCCGGTGCGATACCGGCAAGCTTAACACTCAAGATGCGAAAGAATTGATCAATGGTCAAGTCGCTGTTGGTGATGGCTTTATCGATCCAACCCAATATTTTGAAGCGCAGTTCAATCTCCCTGAAATGGCTCGCCATGTAGCGAATGATTTGAGTTCCTATCTGCATGGTGGCTCCTCACGATCCTGGGTTGAGAGACGAGTACTGATGCATGCTGCTGCTGACAACCTGATTGTAGATCCTTTATAGGATAATATAGTTACCAAAAATTATACAACATGTCAATAAAAAAATACAGACCCTTATTATTATCTCCATATTGTTGATCGTGACGTTCAAAGCGACAGGAAATATGTGCTCTATGCCACTTATCGGGATCTGGCTGCCATGGTTGCATTGTAGTAGGGAGGTTTCGCGAGGATACCGCTATTGTCCGAGCGCAGGAGGATGTTCCGCTGGCCCAGGCGTTATTGAATCGCAGTCAGGGAGGTAGGCGGTGTTTAGCGCCATCGGCGATGGGTTGGCTGATGACCTACGCTTGGCCAGGAAATGTGCGGGAGCTGCGCAGTCTGCTGGAGACAGCTGTAACTCTGACTCCGATTGGGGCAGAAAATGGCGAAATCGGGGGGGATCTGCAATTTTCTTTAATAATTACTTCCCCGTGTGGAGCTTGTGGAAAAAGGTGAAGCGGTTGGGTATCCATATCTGAGATGTACCAAGAATCAGCCTGACAAAGAAAATCTGTAGATTCCACTGCTTCGGTTCTTAGTTCAGAGGCGTTGCACCTCATACAGACCGCCGATGACCATATACTCCTCTTCCCCCTTGAGGATGCCCGGCAGCAGACTATTGAAGAAAAAGATTTTGCTCAAAGGAACCTCCACCTGCAAAATCGCGTCGCCGAACTCTTCGGCCCGCTCGCGATTGGCCGTGAAAGAGTTGATATTGTTAAGCAACACCCACAACCGATTGTTCTCCAGACGCTCAACAATATCATGGCTGCCAATCTTGTTGATGCCGCGATACAGGAGAAAATGGCGCTGATCCGGCCAACGCCGCTGCAACTCATATTGACAAAAACAGAACACCAAATCCAATTGCCCCTCCAGGGCATGGGTGTTGTATAACCCCGCACTCTGCATCTGCAAATAGGTGCGGTAACTCTCCCCCTCCTGGTCGGCCAGGGCGCCAGCATGATAGCGCGGCAACAGACCAAAACGAGAGGCAACCCAACCCTTCAGAACCGCACCCTCCCGACTGTCGGCATCAAACAACCAGCCGCGCAACATGCGTATATAATCCGCCTTGTTGCGCCGAATCCGCGTCCCGGTGTGAAAACCCGCCTGCTCTGGACTCTGCAGCGAAAAATAGACCACCATGTAATCCATGAACTGCTGCATGCGCTGCTCTAAATCAGGCAGCGCTTGCAAACGGCGAAACAGATCACCATGAATCTCGCGCACGCCATCCAACTGCAACGGCTGCGGGTGACGTTGATAACTCAAACTCCCCAACACCCACGAGGGTAGGTTGCAGCGATTGAACAACGTGCGTGATGCCGCGAAGACCGGCCAATCCCTCCGATTGTCCATAAGCAGACAATTGTCCCCTTCCTGTCGCATATCGTACCCAGAGCCTGCAGAGGCCAATGAAAATTTGTTGATGTAAATCACCGTTTTGTGCGCTGCACAAAAACTGGCACAGCGCATGCCCTATGATTGCCATCCATCGGCTTATGAACGCCGTCCCACTCATGCAAGGAGTATCATCAAGATGGCCATTCGGCAATGTGCAATTTATGGTAAAGGCGGTATCGGCAAATCCACAACCACCCAGAATCTGGTCGCTGCTCTGGCTGAGGCGCAAAAAAAGGTGATGATCGTCGGCTGCGACCCCAAAGCCGACTCCACCCGGTTGATCCTGCACGCCAAGGCCCAAAACGCCATCATGCAACTGGCCGCCGAAGCGGGCAGCATCGAAGATCTGGAACTCTCCGATGTGCTCAAGACCGGCTACGGCGGGGTGCGTTGCGTGGAGTCCGGTGGTCCTGAACCGGGTGTGGGCTGTGCCGGACGCGGCGTGATCACCGCCATCAACTTCCTGGAAGAGGAGGGGGCCTACGAAGAAGAGTTGGACTTTGTCTTCTATGACGTGCTCGGTGACGTGGTCTGCGGCGGCTTTGCCATGCCAATCCGCGAAGGAAAAGCCCAGGAGATCTATATCGTCGTCTCCGGCGAAATGATGGCCATGTATGCCGCCAACAATATCGCCAAGGGTATCGTGAAATATGCCCGCTCCGGCGGTGTGCGTCTGGCCGGTTTGATCTGCAACTCCCGCAATACCGACCGCGAGGCCGACCTGATCGAAGCCTTGGCCAACCGCCTCGGTACGCAAATGATCCACTTTGTGCCCCGCGACAATACCGTGCAACGGGCCGAAATTCGCCGCATGACGGTGATCGAATATGATCCCAACGCCAAGCAGGCCGATGAATATCGCGCATTGGCCAATAAAATTATCGCAAACAAGAAACTGGTCATTCCCACCCCGTTGACCATGGATGAACTGGAAGAGCTGTTGATGGAGTTTGGCATCCTTGACGAGGCGGATGAGGCGATCATTGGCCGCTCTGCCGCCCAGGAAGCCGCCATGAGCATCCACGTCGAAGCCTGCGCCTGATCCAACATACAGGAGAATCTGACATGTTAACACGCGATAAAGCGGAATCTCTGATCCAGGAAGTGTTGGCCGCCTATCCCGCCGAAGCGGGCAAGGAGCGGGCTGGACATCTGGCGGTCAGTAGTCCCGAAGTGGAAAATTCCGGTACGTGCGTTACCGCCAACCGTAAATCACAGCCGGGTGTCATGACGGTACGCGGTTGTGCCTATGCCGGTTCCAAGGGGGTGGTGTGGGGACCGATCAAGGATATGATCCACATCTCACACGGTCCGGTCGGCTGCGGTCAATATTCACGGGCCGGGCGGCGCAACTACTATATCGGCCACACCGGTGTCAACGCCTTTGGCACCATGAACTTTACCTCCGATTTTCAGGAAAAGGATGTGGTGTTCGGTGGGGACAAAAAGCTGGCCAAACTGCTCAACGAAGTCAACACCCTTTTTCCCCTCAATCGTGGCATCTCCATCCAGTCCGAGTGCCCGGTGGGGTTGATCGGCGATGACATCGAAGCGGTGGCCAAAGAGCAGAGCGCCGTTCTGCAAAAGCCGATCGTCCCGGTGCGGTGCGAAGGGTTTCGCGGTGTCTCCCAATCTTTGGGGCACCATATCGCCAACGATACCATTCGGGACTATATCCTGGATCGTCCAGCCACCTCACCCGACATCGACTGTGGGCCGTATGATGTGGCCATCATCGGCGATTACAACATCGGTGGCGATGCCTGGTCATCGCGCATTCTGCTCGAAGAGATGGGGCTGCGGGTGGTGGCGCAATGGTCCGGTGACGGTACCCTGGCCGAGCTGGAAAGAACCGCCAAGGTGCGGCTCAATCTGGTGCACTGCTACCGCTCCATGAACTATATCTCGCGCCACATGGAGGTCAAGTATGGCATCCCCTGGCTGGAGTACAACTTTTTTGGTCCCAGCAAGATTGCCGAATCCTTGCGCAAGATTGCCAGCCGTTTTGATGCCACCATCCAGGAGGGGGCGGAACGGGTGATCGCCAAGTACAAGGATCTCAGCGACGCCATCACCGCCAAATATCGGCCCCGCCTGGAGGGTAAACGGGTGATGCTCTATGTGGGTGGACTACGTCCCCGCCATGTCATCGGCGCCTATGAAGATCTGGGCATGGAGGTGGTGGGTACCGGCTACGAGTTCGGACACGGCGATGACTATGAGCGGACCGTGGAGGATCTGAAACGGACCACCCTGATCTATGACGATGCCAGCGCCTTTGAACTGGAACAGTTTGTCGAAAAAATCCGCCCCGACCTGATTGGTTCCGGCATCAAGGAGAAGTATGTTTTCCAGAAAATGGGCATTCCCTTCCGGCAAATGCACTCCTGGGACTATTCCGGCCCCTATCACGTAAGCGGTGAATTCTCCGCGTATCTCAATCCGTTGACAGGGTAGCTTTATTGACGTTCCATGGGAGGAGGTTTTCGTAATCGTCCACTGTTGTTGCAGAGGGCAACCGGGTGAACAGA
>PDZU01000139.1 GCA_002753095.1 Magnetococcales bacterium | reverse complement strand
TGCTGGAGCCCCAGTCGAGCCGTCTGGATCCAGAACGGATCATGGCCTATCTGTTCAAGAATACCGATCTGGAGGTGCGTGTTTCGGTCAACTTGAATGTGATTACGGCCAGCACCCGGCCCCAGGTGTTAAATTTAAAGGGCTTGTTGCGGGCATGGCTGGATCATCGCAGCGAGGTATGGACGCGCCGTTGTCAGCATGAGTTGGCTGGGATCAGTGCCCGGTTGCATCTGCTGGCAGCCTATCTGGTGGTGCATCTGAATATTGATGCGGTGATCGCCATCATCAAGGAGCACGATGAACCGGCCCCGGTATTGATGCAGCGTTTTGGTTTGGATGCAGAGCAGGCGGAAGCGGTCTTGAACCTGCGCTTGCGGGCCTTGCGCCGTCTGGAGGAGATGAACATCCGGCGCGAGATGGAGGAGAAAGAGGCACGGGCGGCGGAGTTGCGGGCCCTGTTGGCAGATGAAAACCTGTTGTGGCAGGCCATCGATACGGAACTGCAACAGACGCGGCAGGAGTTTGCCGATGCGCGGCGTACCGAACTGTCGCAACCGCTGCAGGAGTTGGCGTTGAAGCCGGAAGAGATGACCTTGCGTGAGCCGTTGACGGTCATTTTATCGAACAAGGGGTGGGTCAAGGCGATTCGCGGCTATGAAGAGCCGGATGTGAGCAAGTTGCGTTTCAAGGGGGACGATACGCTGTTGCAGACGGTGCGGGGCTTCAGTACGGATACGATCACTTTTGTCAGCCGATCGGGCAAGGTGTTTTCCATCCTGGCGGACCGTCTGCCGGCAGGCAAAGGGTTTGGCGAGCCGCTGACGGTGCTGTTTGATATGGAGGGGCAGGATCCGGTGATCTGGGCCATGCTCGTGGAGGGGCAGCGGGAGTATCTGGTGACCACACGCCTGAGCCAGGGCTTTCGGGTCAAGGGAAGCGATCTGCTGTCGACCCATCGTGCCGGCAAACAGGTGATTGTCTTTAAGGAAGAGGATCAACTGCTGCATGTTCGCCCGGTGCAGGGCAGTCTGGTGGCGGCCATGACACCGCGCATGTTGCTGGTCTGTTCGCTGCAGGAGTTTCCCTTGATGCCGCGTGGCAAGGGGGTGCGCATTCAGCGTTTGGCCCGTGGCGAGTGGTTGGTGGATGTGATCACCTTTACTCCAGAGGAGGGGCTTGTGTTGGATTCGGGCAAGAGACAGAAACGCTTGACCGATTTGACGGCTTGGCAGGGCAGTCGGGCCAACCGGGGCGGACTATTGCCGTATGGGTTCTTGAGTGGGGCAACGTTTGTCGGGCATGGGGGGGTATCGACGTTGTATCGCGAAGAGCCGTTACCGTCGGTAACGGTGGAGTTGCCATTGGAGGGGGTGGATTAGCGTAAGCTGGAGGCAATGATGGCAAACATTTTTTGGGTGATTGTGGCGGGTTGTGTGGTACTGTTGTTGCTGGCGGGCTATCTGTGGTGGCGGCATCGTTACGCACATCAGCACCATTATCTGCATGATTCTGTCGCGGAGAAAGGGCGCCACAAGCCATTTTTTCGTGATCGGGCCATGGCTCGGCGGGTTTCGGCGGTGCGCAAACAGTTTACCTGGTCGCGGCGGCGGCGTGCTGAGTCCGAGCAGCCTTATGCCAGCGGTGCGGTGACCTTAGACATGGCAACGGAGAGTCCGGTCGTGCCGGAGGTCAAGGTGCCGGAGGTGGTCGAGGCGCACAATGCCACGCAGGATGTGCGCCATTTGGCCGAGCATGGCGACATGGAGGCGCAGTTTGCCATGGCCCGTTTGCATCACAAGGCAGAGGGGGTCGAGCGGGATGATGCCGAGGCGTTGAAGTGGTTGCGCATGGCTGCCGACCAGGGGCATCCCATCGCGCAGTTGAATCTGGGCCGCATGTACTACAGTGGCAAATATCTGGAGCGCAACGATCTGGAGGCGATCCATTGGTTTAGTCGTTCGGCGTATCAGGGCAACGCTTTGGCCCGTTTTGAATTGGGGGCGATGTATTTGGAGGGGCGCGGGGTTGCCCAATCCTATGCGGAGGCGATGCATTGGTTTCGTTTGGCGGCGGATCAAGGGGAGCCCAGGGCGCAGTTCAATTTGGGTTTGATGTTCCATGCGGGTCGGGGGGTAAAGCATGATCCTGCCGAGGCGTTTCGTTGGACGCGGATGGCGGCGGAGTTGGGCGATGCGCGGGCGCAAAATTTGTTGGGATTGTTGTACAAGCAGGGTCGTGGCACAGCGCAGGATTTGGTCGAGGCGGTGAAATGGTACCGGTTGGCGGCAGAGCAGGGCAATGGCACGGCGCAGTTCAGCCTGGGGGCCATGTTCGAAAAGGGGGATGGGGTAGAGCAGGATGAGGAGGAGGCGGTGCGCCATTATTTGCGGGCTGCCGTTCAGGGCGAGGTGATGGCGCAGTTTAACTTGGGCGTGATGTATGCCAAGGGGCGAGGGGTTGGCAAGGATCTGGTGCAGGCGTATGTATGGATGAATCGGGCCGCCCAGAGAGATGGCCGTTTGGCACGTTTTTGTGCGACCGTGACACGGCAGATGAACGCGGATCAAATTGCTCAGGCAGATGAGATGGTGCGTAACGGACGACCGAGATAACGCAATGTTTTGTGGGGTGTTGAGGGGATCCTCTCCCCTTGTCCCATACTGTTTTCAAATTTTTTTGAGAAGGAAGAAAAATGATGAAAAAAACCATTCTTGCTCTGACCCTGCTGGCCAGTGGCATGGCTGTGAGTTTGCCCGCATTGTCCGATGAATCCAATCCGGCGATTGTGCATCGGCAGGGCATCTATCAGATTGCCGGGGGGCATATGACGGCCATCAAATCCATTCTGTTTTTGGGCTTTGACGCGCCCCAGGATGTCACTTTCCATGCCCAGAGCATTTTGGATGCCTTTGCGCACATGGGCAACTCCTATCCGCCCGGATCGGACCAGGGCGAAACCAAAGCAAAACCGGAAATTTGGCAGAACTTTGACAAGGTGAAAGAACTGGCCAAAAATACCAGAGAGGCAGCCGGCAAGCTGGTTGAGGTGAGCAAAAGTGGCGACAAGGAGGCCAGCATGGTTGCTTTCAAACAATTGGGGGGTACCTGCAAAGCCTGCCACGATGATTTCCGCAAGAAATAAGGTCGATTGTCCCGTATCCGGGAGAGGTGCCTCTCCCGGATTGACCGATCAGAGATAAGCCGCACATGGAAAACGCTCCCGGAGAAGGCCAGAAGGTTTGGGATGGGCCAACCCGTCTTTTTCATTGGACCTTGGTTCTGTTAATGCTGGACGCTTGGCTGACGATCCGTTTCGGCGATGTCAGACTGCGTTGGCATCAATGGAACGGCTATGCCGTGGCTGTTTTATTGCTGTTTCGCGTGTGCTGGGGGCTGTGGGGAACACAAAGTATCCGTTTTGCTGCGTTCCTCCGGGGACCACGGGCGGTGATCGCCTATCTGCTGGCGCTGCGCCGTGGTCAGCACCCGCCGTATGGTGGTCATAATCCGGCAGGGGGATGGTCTGTGCTGGCCATGTTGCTGCTGTTGCTGATACAGGTTGTGACCGGCCTGTTTGCCAACGATGAGATCTTGGCATCCGGTCCGCTCTCCTATCTGGTGGACAAGGAGACGGCCTCCTGGTTGACCATGATCCATGCCGTCAATATCTGGCTGCTGTTGGGCTTGATCCTGTTGCACCTGGGGGCCATCTCCTTCTACTGGCTGGCCCATAAAGAGAATCTGCTTGCTCCCATGCTGCATGGTTACAAAGAGGTGTCGGCCCTGCCGCAGGGCTTTGCCAACCGTTTGGCCCCGCCCGGTCGGGCAGGGTGGACGCTGTTGTTGGCGGGTGTACTGTTTTGGTTGGCCATCTGGGGGTGGCGCTAAGGGTTGTCCCTGGCGATCATCCCCGGCATGACCATTACCCCGCAACAGTCAGCAGAGAAAAATCGCTCAACGCAACAATCGGTACCCTCTCTGCCGTTTCGGCACCCTTTCTGCCGTTTCATACGTCAAACAGAACCGACATGGCGCTGCTGCCACTGTCATGGGCAGCATCCAGGAGGGTAATCTGCGTATCCGTGATACCACGCAGCATCCAGGCATCTTGCCCGGTCTGGAAGTTGCGGGTGGTTCCATTCCAGGAAGTGGCGATTGCCTTGACTTGCGCCACACTCAAGGCATCCAACTGCGTGACAGACAAGGCCGCTATTTGTGTGCTGGTCAGGGCCTGCAGTTGAGCGCTGGTCAATCCGTTCACTTGACTGACGCTCAGCGCGTAGATGGCCGAGGAGGTCAAAGCGGCCATTTGTCCCGTGCTCAATTTGGCAATTTTGGCGGATGATAGACTGCCCAGTTGGGTATCCGCCAAACTGCCGAAAATGGCCGAGCTCAACCCCGCCAACTGCGTATTGGCCAACTCTCCCAACTGTTGCGCGCTGAGACCATCCAACTGGGTATCGTGCCAAGCACTCAATTGCGCAGAGGTCAAACCATTCAATTGGACGTATGACAGGCTGGATAGCTGCAGGGAATTCAACCCGGCCATTTCACTGCTGGTCAGGGTGGCCAGTTGCAGGCTGCTCAGCCCCGACAGTTGGGTTGTGGTCAACGCCTGCATCTGGGTCGAATGCATTGCCCGCAATTGGACAGAGGAGAGGGCGGCAAGGTGAGACGACTCCAGTCCATCCAATTGATCGGTGGTGAGCGTTGCCACATTGGTTGCCGTCAAGGCCCGGATTTGGGTGGTCGAGAGTTGCTGCAGTTGATTCGCCTCCAGTCCCTTGAATTGTTCGCTACTGAGTGCGCCCACTTGTCCGGTGGTCAGGGTGCGCAGTTGCGTACTGCCTAACGCCTGGATCAGGGTAGAGCCCAAGCCCTTGATTTGCGCACTGCTCAAGGCACGGAAGAGGCCGGAGGAGAGGGCCGTCATCTGTTCTGCCTGTAGTCCGCCCAACTGCAAAGAGGTCATGTTGGCGATCTGGGCCGAGGTCAACACCGCCACGTCGGTGGATTCAAAGCTGCCGATCTGGGTGGTGGTCAGTGTGGCCATCTGAGCCGCGCTCAAGGCGGCCACTTGGGTGGTGGTCAACACCTCAATCTGCGTGGCGTTCAGGCCGGGCAATTGCGCTGTATTGAGCGCTTTTATCAAGGTGGCGCTCATGGCGTTGAGTTGACTGGCGGCCAGATTGGCCAGTTGGCTGCTGTTGAGCCCCCGGATCTGGATGCTGCTCAGGGCGGCAAAATGGCGTGTTTCCAGCCCCTCCAGTTGGGTGGTGGAGAGCGCGTTCAACTGGGCACTGCTCAAGCCCGGCAATTGGCTGGTACTCCAGGCGCTCAACTGTTCCGCCAGCAGACTGGCCATTTGTGTTGTGCTCAGGGTGGCCAGTTGTTGGCTGCCGAGTCCCATCAATTGGCTGGTGCTCAACGCCTGTAACTGGGTGGAACTCAAGGCCCGCAGTTGCCCGGAGAGCAGGGCGGCGATGTGTGACGACTCCAGCCCCTCCAGTTGGCTGGTGCTGAGGCTGGTCAGATTGCCAGAGGTCAAGGCCCGCAGTTGGAGGCTGGATAGCTGCTGCAGTTGGCCTGCCTCCAGCCCCATGAGCTGTTCGCTACTGAGTGCGCCCACTTGTCCGGTGGTCATGGCGCGCAGTTGCGTACTGCCTAACGCCTGGATCAGGGCAGAGCCCAAGCCCTTGATTTGCGCACTGCTCAAGGCACGGAAGAGGCCGGAGGAGAGGGCCGTCATCTGTTCTGCCTGTAGTCCGCCCAACTGCAAAGAGGTCATGTTGGCGATCTGGGCC
>PDZU01000039.1 GCA_002753095.1 Magnetococcales bacterium | reverse complement strand
CCGTGCGTGGCGTCAAATCATCTGCCAACCTCTACAGCCTGATCGAAACCGCCAAAGCAAACGAATTGGAACCGTTTGCCTACCTGCGTCATCTGTTCACCCGGTTGCCCTCTGCAACAACAGTGGACGATTACGAAAACCTCCTCCCATGGAACGTCAATAAAGCTACCCTGTCAACGGATTGAGATACGCGGAGAATTCACCGCTTACGCAGCGGCTTCCGCCTGCTCCAACGCCTCTGTGTCGGCGGCCTCCAGGGTGACAGCGCCCAGCAACAGCAACGAGGCGGCAGAAAGGGTGGTCATGGTTGATTTCATGCAGCAAGACTCCTTCGTATTGCAAAATTTAGAGAGTGGGTTGAACAGTATCGGGGAGCGGCTCAATCCAGCGACAGATTTCGATGGATTGTTGACCGCATCCCCCGCATTGGGACTGGCAGGCACTTTTGCCAGTGTACAGTTGCACCTTGCCTTTGCGCACCCAGTGGGCCAGCATATCGCGCAGCACCTCTGGATCCTTGTGAAATTGATGGGCCAAGTCCATCAGTGGCACCTCTTTTTTCTCGCTCAAATAGTCTCTAAGCGCGCTCAAGGTGGCCATGTCAGGCCTCCTCGCAGGCCAAGCGACCACTTGGAGCGGCGGCCTTGGCGAGCGAAACGGCACGCATGATGCCGATCACCACCATCCAGACCAACGACAGGGAGGCCACCCACAACGTGGAGGAGAGCGGATGGTTGGCATAGGTTGCTGCCTGATAGTAAAACGTCGCGACTGACCAAGCGATTGACGTGGTCCACACAGCCACAAAGAGGGTCCAGCGCCAACCGGTCTCCTGATAGACGGCTGAGGTTGCCGCCACACACGGAAAATAGAGCAGCACAAAGAGCAGATAGGCCATGGCTCCGGTTGTACCGTCAAACAGTTGCACCATCGCCCCAAAGGTGCCTGTTGCCACTTTTTTGGCGTTGGCTGCATCATCCAGCGAGTCAAACTCTTCGACCGTCAACCCCATGGGGTCGAAGAGAGCCCCGCCCAACTCATTGAACTTGTTGCCGATAGAGGCCACAGCCTCGACAACCTTGTCCGACAGACTAAAAACCGCCTCTTCTTTACCATCCGCGCTCTGGGGAGCCATCTGGCCATACAAGGCATCCAAAGAGCCGACCACGGCCTCTTTGGCAAACACACCGATGAACAGTCCCACCGTGGCAGGCCAGTTTTCCTCTTTGATCCCCATGGGTGTAAAGAGTGGGGTAATCTGGCGACTGGCCGCACTCAATACGGAGGATTCGCGGTTGGCATTGCCGAAACTGCCATCCATCCCCATGGAATTGAAAAAGCTCAAGATCACGATCACCGGAATCAACACCCGACTGGCCCTGGTCAGAAAGCCTTGCAGGCGATCCCAGGCCCGTCGCAGCACGGTGGCCGGTGCAGGCAAATGGTACAGGGGCAACTCCATGACAAACGGCGAAGGCTCTCCCTGCAGGAGGGTATGTTTGAGAATCAGACCGGTCAGGATGGCAAAGGCCACCCCGGTCAGATAGAGGGCAAAAACCACATTTTGGCCGTTGTGGGGAAAAAATGCCGCCGCAAAGAGGGCATAAACCGGCATGCGCGCCCCGCAGGACATAAAGGGGTTCATCATGATCGTCAAGGTACGATCCCGTTGATTCTCCAGGGTGCGGGTACCCAGAATGGCCGGAACATTACAGCCAAAACCCACCATCATGGGGATAAACGCCTTGCCCGGCAAACCGATGAAGCGCAACAGACGATCCAGGATAAAAGCCGCCCTGGCCATATAGCCGGAATCTTCCAACCAGGAGAGAAAAATAAACATGAATCCGATCGGCGGAATGAAGGTAGCCAAGGTTTGTATGCTGCCGCCCACGCCATCCGCCAACAGGGTAGTCAACCACTCCGGGCTGTTGACCATTTTCAACACCTCGCGGAAGCCCTCCACAAACAGGGCATTGAACAGGATGTCGAAAAAGTCGATAAAAACACCGCCCAGGCTGATGGTAAACAGAAACATCAGGTACAACACCCCAAGAAAGATGGGAATGCCCAGCCAGCGATTGAGAAAGAGCGTATCCAGCCGTTCTGTCAGACGATGCGAGACACTTCCCCGCCGTTTGACGCCACCGGCCATGACCTGACCAATGAAGCGATAGCGCTCTTCCGCCACCAGAATATCGGCCTCAAGACCACTGTTCTCTTCGATGGCGGCCCGCACCTGGGTAACCAGGGCGGTGATCTGCCTACCCCAGGCCATTGTGGGCAAGCTGCCATCCCCTTCGATCAATTTGAGGGCCAGCCAGGCGGTATCCAGATGGAGCGTTGCGGGCTCCTTGATCAAAGCAGACTGCACCATACTGACTGCCGTCTCCAAATCTGCCGAAAGCGCCGGTCGGGTGGGCAGATTCACCCCACCCTTGGCCACAAACAGCGCCATGCGGGAGAGCAGTTCCTCGATTCCGTCTCGTTTTTTGGCCACCACCGGCAGCACAGGACAGCCCAGCAAACGGCTCAAGGCAACAATATCCAGCTCAACTTCCCGCACCTTGGCCACATCCATCATGTTCAAAACCACCACCATGGGTACGCGCATCTCCATCAATTGGGTGGTCAGATAGAGGTTGCGCTCCAGATTGGAGGCATCGACGATGTTGATGATCAGGTTGTACTCTTTGGCGAGGATGAAATCTCTGGCAACCTGCTCATCCAGGGAGCTGGCGGCCAGGGAGTAGACGCCGGGCAGATCGACGATGGTCACCTCGGTCTGCTCCACCCGACAGAGCCCCTCTTTACGTTCCACCGTCACCCCTGGCCAGTTGCCGACCTGTTGCTTGCCAGAGGTCAAGCGGTTGAACAGCGTGCTCTTGCCGCAATTGGGATTACCAACAATACCGATGACTGTTTGTTGTTGCATCTGTCACATCCTTTCCACCAGAACCGTTGCGGCCTCATCTTTCCGCAACACCAATGCAAACCCTTTAAGCAGCAACTCCACCGGATCTCCCATGGGGGCCACCCGGCGGATCTGCACACTCTCTCCCATGGTCACCCCCATGGCCAACAATCGGCTGCGGTATTGACTTGAGCCTTTGCTGAAGCCGATTACCCGCGCCACTGCCCCTACTTCCAAGTCGCCAATGGTCATACGCACCTCCCCTGCTCCTGTGTGATCGCCAGAAAATAATGGTAGCAGAAAGGTGTGCAGGGCGTCAATGAGAATATTTCTCATTATCGAAACGGGTATCAGTACTAATCACAAATCAAAATTGTATCAGTGAATGGTCGTGTTTCAGAGAGTGATTATAGATTGATTGGTAAAGATCTCTGTCCACTGCAACGGATTCACCATTCGCAAGACAAATTTTACTTGCAATTCGCGCAATATAACGATATTTGTGTAGCAAAGGAGGGTGCAGCACCTGAACGACTGTGGCGCAACCCCTTGGGCACAGATTGGTAATGCGTGCGGTCCAGAGTGCGGTGTGCAGGCAGTTTTACCACACTCTTGCCCGAAAGTGGGCGTCATTGGCCAAGCGGACGGTTTCGCCCGACTGTTCGATGACGAACAGACCCTGATTGATGGCATATTGATCGGCTTCGGATTCGACAACAATTCCGGCTACTGCACCATAGACCCGGCAGTTGGCATAGCGGGTAAAAAAAGTTTTAAACTGAGCGATGCGCTCCAGATGGGTGCGCACATTTTCAACCTGCAACTGACTCTTGACCTCAACCAACACCGCATCCACCGTGTTGGCCACTAGAATGTCGATCTCCATTCGTTTGCCGGCAACCGTTTTTTTGGCCCGGGTGTACACCTCATCCACCTGCAACCCCCGCTCTGTAAACAACGCAATGCAGGCAGGTGCAATCAACCCTTCGACAAACTCGCCCCAACGTCCACCCAGGTTGCCAATTTGTACCGACACCTCCTTGATCTTGCGATCGGTCTCCTTTTGTTGCTCGTTGAGTTCGCGGAAAGAGCGTTCCGTCAGCGCGCGCTCCTCTCGAAACAGACGTTCTGTCTCAGCCCTGTCGGCGGCACGTCGATCCGCAAGTTCTTGCAGAAAGCGCTCCGTCTCCTCGCGCTGCCGACGCGACTCCTCGCGCTGCTGACGCCACTCAGATTGCGACTGCTCGTGCTGCTGGCGCCAAACAGCCTGCGACTCTTGCAACAAACGATTGGTCCCTTCAAACATTTTCCAGACATCATTGACAGTCAGTGCCGCACTCATCTCTCTTCTCCCGATATTGCCCAACTGCGCAGTTGTCTGGCAGTTGAGCAGAATTCGCCCGCCATTTACAACTTTAACATGGAGACAGACAACAAGACCGCAATAATCCTACAACGCCAGCAAACTCTGCTGCAAGAGCGTACTGACCCGGTCGCACTCGGTTTTGATCTCCTGGTACACGGCGGCAAGACCGTCCATTTGTCCGGCCCGGCCCTGTTCGACGACCTGTTTGCACAACGCTTCCAGTGCCAACAGGTGCAGTGTTCCGGCCCGCCCCTTGAGTTGATGGGCCACACGCACCATCCGATCTGGATGGCACTCCTCCACGGCCTGCTGCAGATCGGCAAGAGTCGCCGGCAGCAGTTCAAGAAAGGCCTGAACAATCGGCTGGTAGCCCTTGCCCAACACCCGCTGCAGATGGGACACCGCCGCATCACCAGGCAATGGCGACACCCCAGAATCAGACACATCCGGCCATGGCTGCAAACCCAACCATTTGACCAACGTCTCCTGCAGGCGCTGCGGCGTTAACGGTTTGGTCAAGACATCATCCATCCCAGCCTGCAAACAGAGGCTCCGGTTCAGGGAGTCGGTAAAGGCGGTCAGGGCAATGATCGGAACAGCCGCAAACGCGCCATCTGCCGCTGCAGCAGCACGCTCTCGCTCCATCGTGCGGATGCGTCTGGCAGCCTCCGGTCCATCCATGCGTGGCATCTGATTGTCCATCAAAATCAGGTCAAAATGCTCCGCCTGCCATTTTTCTACCGCTTCCACCCCGTTTTCGGCCCGCACATACGGCAGTGCAAAGCGCGCCAACATCTCCTGCAGATAATAACCACTGACCGCATCATCCTCCACAATCAACACCCTTTTGCCCGCCATCTTGTAGCGGTTTTCCTCTGCATCCGGTGTGGCGGGCGCCTCCTCCCATTCACCCTGGTGCATCGACAAAGGCAGGGTCACCGTAAAAGAAGAGCCCTGGCCGGGGACGGAAGCCACCTGAATGCTGCCACCCATCATCGCCACCAGATGGTGGACAATCGCCAACCCCAACCCCGTCCCGCCAAAATGGCGGGTTGTACTGGCATCGGCCTGCACAAACGGGGAAAATATGTTGGACAACTGTTCGGCTTCTATGCCGATCCCCGTATCGGCAATACAGAACTGGTACTCTTCCTCCTGTTGCGCGTTGCGCAGGGTACGGGTACAGGAAAAACGGACCGCACCCGCAGGGGTAAATTTGAGGGCATTGTGCAACAGATTGAGCAAAATCTGGCACAGGCGCAGAGAGTCTCCCACCACAACCCCGGCCATGCCAGCGCAATCGACCTGAAATTGAAGCTTTTTTTGTTCCGCCAGGACGGCAATTTGCATACAGATGTTTTCCAGTAACCGCTCCAGATGAAAGGGCGCGCTCTCCAACTGCAGTTTGTCGTTTTCGATCTTGGCAAAGTCCAAGATTTCGTCGATCAAACAGAGCAGGCTTTTGCCGACCGTCTGAATATGTTGCACATATTGCTGCTGCTTATCCGCCAGGGGCGAACGATGCAACAACTCCACCATGCCCAGCATGCCGTTCAAAGGCGTGCGCAGTTCATGGGTGACGGTGGCCAAAAAACGGCTCTTGGCCTGATTGGCCATCTCCCTGGCCCGTGCCTCCGCATGCAGCGCCTGCAGACGCTGGCCCTGCTCCCGCGCTTCTGTCTGAATTTGAATGAAGCGCTTGAGCGAGGCCAGACGCAACAGAAAAATCTCTTCCGAATCCTCCTTGTAAATCAGGTCTATCGCCCCGGCCTGCAGCACCTCGGAGATGATGTCGGAGCGTTGCGAATGCATGACCAGCAGGGTTTCACGGGTCGTTTCATCTGCCAGCAGGGCAGCCACCAGCTCATTGCCGTTGCCACCGGGCATGAAATAGTCCACCACCGCCAAAGGGGGTCTTTCGCGACGGGCAATGGGAATGGCCTCGGCCACAGAGTGGGCGACAAAAACCTGATAGCCACTTTTTTCCAGCAACTGGCGATAGACATGGCAAATGGTTGGCGAATCATCCACAAACAGCAGCTTCATCACGAAGATTCCTGAAAAAGTTTATTGGCCGGATGTTGTGGATTAAACTGTTTGAGCAAGGCAAACCAACTGCGCGCAGCCGGCAACAACCCTTTGCCGTGCAGGGTCAGGGCGATGATGGCGCACGCCTCGGCAGCCTCCATGCGGGTCAAGGCGGCATACTGCCCATCCTGATGGGCCAACGCCTTTTCGGCCAGTTCCATGGCCTGCATCTGCTGCCCCTCATCGGCCTGAATACGGGCCTTGCCCAGCAACGCCTTGGCCTGCAGGGCCGGATACTCGTGCAATACCTGTTCAAACAGATGGTCCGACTGTGGAAACTGCTTCAGACGAAACTTTTGCCAGGCCATGTGCAACAGTTGATCGCCAGATTTTTTGCCAACCGTCTGATCTACCTCCTGGCCCCATTTGCGCGCCGCTTTAACGGGTTTTGCCACCGGCACCGGCAGGGTTGCCGCCAAACGGAAGGCATGCACGTTCTCCTTGTGGACGTGACAAAAGCCGGTTTTGGGAAAAGCACTGGAGGCACCATCCAGATAGAGCCAACCTTCTGGGTATAGCAGACGCCGCAACTCTTCCAAGGCCCGCAGCAGTTCCGGCTTGGTCAGATAAAAGAGCAGGTTCTGACAAAAGATCACCGGATAGCCCGGCAACAGGCGCGACAGACTCTCCCGTGGGAAGTGCATCGCCTCAAAACGCACAAAGTCCCGCACGCTGGCCTGAATGGTAAAACGCCCGCTGCTGTCGGCGATAAAATGGCGCCGCAGGAAACTCTCTTCCACCCCGCGCACGGCATGCCGGGTAAAACAGCCCGTGCGTGCCAGTTCAATACACTCTGCCGAGAGATCAATGCCATGAATCTCCACCTGACTGGCACTCCAACCGGCATCCTTGCAGAGCATGGCCAGCGAGTATGGCTCCTCGCCCTGGGCACAGGCGATGGAGAGAATGCGCACCGTCTCCCCCGGTCTGCGTTGCAAAAAGCCGGGTATCAACTGTTTGACCACATATTCCATCTGTGCGCGGGAACGCAAAAAATAGGACTCATGCACCGTGACCCGATGGATGAACGGCTCTTGATCGCACTGATTGTACATGAGCTGCTGCATATAATCATCGGGGCTAAGATGGGCCTGTTTGGCCAGAGTCTGCACGGCAAACCAGACGTTTTCCTGGTTGGAAGCGGTCATCTGCAGCCCCAAACGCGCTTCGACCCAGTCGAGCAGTGCTGGAAGATGGTTCATGCCCGCTGCCTCCTGGCTGTGCGGATCATCCATTGTCGCACCTGTTTGGCCAGTTGCTCCAGACTGCCACCTTGCGCCATCGGGCAGGCAGCCAGCGCAGCCTCCGGCATGCTGGCCACAATCGCCTCCTGCGCGGCCTGCACCAGGACAGTCCCCCCCGCTTTCTGAATGGCGGCCAACCCTTCGGCACCATCGCTGCCCATGCCGGTCAAAATCACCCCACAGGCGCTCTCCCCCAGCACGGCAGCGACTGAGGCAAAAAAACGATTGATGCTGGGGATGAAATAATCCTTGTTGGAGGGGACCTCTACCGTCAGACAACCGTTGCCAGTCAGCACGGTATTTTTGCCCCCCTGGGCCAGATAAAAACGCCCCGCTTCCGGGAATAGAGAACGGTCGATGATGGTGACCGGCACACCGGTCTCCTGGGACAACCAGTCCGCCAGACCAGAGGTAAACTCCTGATCGATATGCTGGCAGATGACCACCGGCAGTGGCAGCGGCTTGGCCAGGGCATTGGCCAGAATGGCCAACGAACTGGGCCCCCCGGTGGAACTGCCGATGACCACCATGCCTTGCAACCGTTTCTCCTCCACGCGCGCGGCAAGCCGCCGCTCCCGACTGGAGTGGACCACCTGCAGATCGTTGACCAACGCCAATAGACCATCGCGTCCAAAGCGGTGCAGGCGGTGAATTTTTTCCAGCAGACGCAGCCCTTCCGCATGGGACGCCTGAAAGGCCGCAGGATCGCTGTTGTAGACTGGCAAGGTAGGGGTTTCGATATAATCCAACGCCCCCAGACTGAGCGCCTTGAAGATCATGCCGGCATTGCGCTTCATCAAGGCGGTCACCACCAGGATTCGGCAGGGATGGCTGGCCATGAGGCGGCGAATGGTCTCCACACCATCCAGGCCGGGCAGCAACAAATCCATCAGGACCACATCGGGATCATGGCTCATCACCTTGTCGATGGCCTCTTCGCCATTGACCGCCTCGCCGACCAGGATGATCCCTGGATCACGGCGCAAAAGGGATCGCAACACAGCGCGATCGGTTGCAGAATCGTTGACGATCAGCACCGTGATCATGGCAACCTCAGACAGCCTGATGCAGGATCGTGCGGATGGTATTCAGGACAATGGTCGAATCAAATTCGGACTTGTTGACGAAATGGTCGGCACCCACCTGCAACGCTCTCTGGCGCTCGGCAGGATCCTCCTTGTAGGAGACCACAATGATCGGCAGGTGCTCTTCTCTCTGCTGCTGGCGGATGGCCTGAATCATGGCAAGGCCGTTCATGCGCGGCATGTCCAGATCGGTCATGATCAGATCGATCTGGGGATGTTCGTGCAGACGCTGCAAACCGTCTTCGCCATTGACCGCCATCAATACGTCATACCCGGCAGACTGCAGAAAATGGCGCGCTACCTCGCGCACGGTATGTGAATCCTCGACCACCAGGATGGTTTTGTTGCGGATCTCCTGGGCAGAGGGGGCATCTTCAGAAGCGGGCTCGGCAGCAACCGCCTGCAGTTCCCAGTAGCGCAGGGCGGTGCCGAGCAGGCGACTGTTTTCAGCGATCAGGACAATGCGATTATCCTGAATGGTGGAAACCCCCTCAAAACCCGGCTGGACACCGAGTTCTGCCGGCAGAGGTTGATGGAGCAAGGTTGACAGATCAACAACCTTCTCCACCAGCAGGGCCAAACGCTGCTCGCTGCCCCCCAACAGCAACAGGCGCTGTTTGGCCTCGGAAGCGGCCAGCGGCGACAACCCCTGCCAATCGGCAAAGGAGACCAGGGGAACGATCTCTTCCCCAATGCGCACGGCAGGGCGCTGTTGCAACAGCCGTTTTTGCTCCGCCGTCACCGGCAGAATCTCCCGGATACCGGACAGGGGAAAGGCGTAATACTGCTTGCCAAAAAAAGGATGTTCCCCACCCAGCACCGTGACCACAGCGGTGGCGGCCAAGAGCATGGGCAACTCCAGGGTCAACAGCGTGCCCTGTTGCGGCGTGGAGGTCAGGTTCACCTGCCCGCCCAGACGTTCCACCTCCGTGCGCACGATGTTCAACCCCATGCCGCGCCCGTGCAGATCGGTCACCGTTTGCGCCGTGCTGATACCGGGCCGGAAGAGCAAATCCCAACGCTCTGCGGCGCTGAGGTGCTGCCATTTTCCGGCAGGGAGCAGAGCACGGCTCTGCACCAGACGCTGCAAAGCCTCTTCATCAATACCCGCCCCATCGTCCTGCATCTCCAGGCGGATGCGATCCCCCTGCCTGCCCAGGCGCAATTGGATACACCCTTCGACCGCTTTGCCGCGTTGGCGGCGCAGCTCCGGGGATTCGATGCCATGTCCCAACGCATTGCGCAAGGCATGCAGCAACGGCAGGCGCAACGCCTCCAACACGGAACGGTCCACGCGCAACTGGCCGTTTTGAATCTCCAGACGACAGGATTTGCCCAACTCCTTGGCCAGATCGCGCAACTGGCGGGCATAGTCGGCAAAAACCTCTTCAAACGGCACCAGGCGGGCCAAGGCCGATTCACGGGCAATGTTTTGTGCCAACCCCTGCAGGCGGGCCACCATCTGTTCCTGCAGCTCCATCATCTGCAGATAGCTTTTGCGCATTTCCTGCATCTGCGCGGGCAGTTGCAGGCGGGGATCCTGAAAATCAAACTGTTTACTGTCCGGCCATTGACTGGCAAAAAAACGGTTCAGCCCCCCCTCAAAACGGTGCAGTTGGCTGGCAAACAGGCACGACTGGCTGCGCAAATCGTGATAACCGCCCACCGTCGCACCAATTTCGCCACCCAACTCAAACAGACGATCGATATGCTCTCTGGCCAGA
Organism: Magnetococcales bacterium; assembly: GCA_002753095.1. Lineage (GTDB taxonomy): Bacteria > Pseudomonadota > Magnetococcia > Magnetococcales > Magnetaquicoccaceae > Magnetaquicoccus. The sequence goes on along the minus strand of PDZU01000039.1, from coordinate 15,231 downwards.
GAGGTGGACAGCCAGTTGGTACGACGCTCCGCCCCTCCCTGGTCAGCGGCGCTGGGACCACGTGCGTCTGTGTCCGGCAACACCACCTCTTCCCCGGCCATGCAGCGTTTGATCTGCAGGCGCAGATGCTGGTGCGCCCCTTGCAGGGCTGCATCCTCCGTGGCCTCGATGGTACTTTGCAACAGATCGATGGCATGCAGACCCAGTTCGACCACGCCGGCATGCAGGGCAAGCTCCTGCTGCATCAGCGCATGGAACAGATCCTCCATGGCATGGGCAGACTCTTTGATCGTCTCAAAATGGATGGCTCTGGCCGCCCCTTTGATGGTGTGAAAAATACGCATCAAACTTTGCAGCCCAGGGTGCGGATCGGCGGCGGCCTCCAGCGTCAACAGCAGAGCGCTTGCCTCGCGCAGATGGGCATCCATTTGCGCCTTGAAGATGAGCAGGATATCCGGTTCGTGTGGCACAGTTCACCCTCCCGATGGCGGTGCTGCCGCCGCCAACCAGCGCAACAGAGCGTCAGAAGAGAGCACAGGCAACGGCCCCTCCCCGCTGTGCCACACCCCGGAACAGCAGGGAGCGAAAAGGGCCGCATGCTCCATGGTCCGTATTGCCTCTGCCTCCACCCCGAAAAAACCCTGCACCTGCTCCACAATGAGCCCGTAGCGCCCACCCAGGGCGGCCAGCAACAGAATGCGGCTGCCAATGGCATAATCGGTAAAGTCACCTTCTGCATCGACAGCGGCTACACCCGCCCCGTGCAATCCCAGCAACAGACCCAAATCCAGCACGGGAATCGACTCCCCATGCAGGGCCAGTAGGCCAATCAAGGCGGGATGGCTCTGCGGCAGAGGGTGCAACTCGGCCACCATCAAGATTTCCTGTACGGCCTCGGCATCGATCAGAAAAGGCTGCCCACCCGCCATGAGTCTGAGTCCCATCATACGCTCACCTCCTTGCCTGCGCAGGTTGTCTGGTCTCTCAGGGCTTTCAGACGTTTTCCAGCTTGAAAACCGAGACCGATTTACGCATCTGTTCGGCCATGGCATTGAGTTCGTAGGCAACCATGGCATTCTGCCGGCTGGCCTGGGCCGCCAGATTGGCGGTGGAGTTCAACTCCTCCACGGTCAATTTGGCCTGTTTGGAGGCTTCGGTTTGGCTCTCCAGGCTGGACATGATCACCCCGGTCTGCGTGCCCACCTTGAGCATGGTTTGGTGGCTGTTAGTCAACAGATCGAGAACCTCACGAATCTGCCGGATGCTGGTACGAATCTCCTCGCCAAACTTGTCGATGGTGACCACGGCATTTTCGGTGCTGCGCTGCATATCCTGGATCAGGGAACCAATCTCTGCCGAAGAGGAGATGGAACGTTCCGACAGGCGCCGAATCTCCCCGGCCACCACGGTGAAGCCGCGTCCGGCGTCTCCGGCCCGATTGGCCTCGATGGCGGCGTTGAGGGAGAGCAGCACGGTCTGATCGGCCACTCCGGCGATGGCGGTCATCGCCTCGGCGATGGCATCCATTTTACCGTTGAGCGCGCCGATTCGGTTGGAAATCTGCTGTGTGGACTGGTTGATAACGCCCATGGAGTCCAGGGTCAGATTGGACTTGTCGTTACCGCTGGCGATCATCTCCCCCATCAGAAAGGAGACCTCCGACAGATTGCGCCCGGTCTCCAGCAGGGTGATGGCACTCTGCGAAATTTGGGTCAGGGTGGTGGAAAATTCATTGATGGCCGCTGCCTGCTGCGCGGCATTGCTGGCATACTGGGAGCTGGACGCCTGAATTTCATGCACCATGCTGGAGATCTGCACCGAAGCACTTAAAATGCGCCGGATCATCGGCAGCAGGGCCAGTCGCATGCTCTCAAAGGCATCGGCCACCTGTCCCAACTCATCGCGCGTGGCCAGGGTGATCGGTTCGCTCAAATCCCCATCGGCCAGACGACTGGCATGGTGCAGCAACTGCTGCATGGCATTCAGAATCGACTGCGTCACCCGATAGACCACGCCCACACCGACCAGCAGGGTCAGCAGCGCCAGCCCACCCAAAAACCACAAGGCGGCACTGCCACTTTTGATCATGCGTTGGTTTTCACTGTCCAAAGCGCTCCAACTGTCGTGGGCCATCTGTGCAACCCGTTCCAGCATGTTTTCCCCCAACTGCCGCAGCTCCAGTTGCTGCTGTTGCAGTTGATGGCGCAGGCGGGCCTGGTTCTGCTCCCACTGTTCCAGACTCTGCACCAGATCGCGAATCACGCCACGATAGTTGCCCAACCGCTTGCGCAAATTGCTCAAACGGTCGAGTTCCCCCTTGTCTGACTGCAACAGCGCCTCCAGTCGGTTGCGAATATCACCCAGACCGGCCAACACCCACTCGGCATTGGCGTTGTTGCGATTTTCCAGGTAACGAAACAGTCCGCTCTGACTCTCGGCCATGGCCGTCTGTAACGCCAACAGCAGTTGGCTGTGGCGGTTGCGCTCCTCCATCGCCTCCCGATTGCCGGGTTCGAGGATCATGGTACGCTGCAGATCGGCAATACCGTTCTGGATCGCCTCCCCCTCTGTCCATAACTGTTGTTTCAGATGTTCGCGCTGGCGTTGGAAACGCTCCTCCTCCTCGCGCAATTGATGGGTGACTCCCTGTACACTGCCAACCAGCGCGGCAAACCGCTCGGTCTCTTTTTCCAGTGCCAGCAACAGGGGCTCCCAGGCCCGAACGCCCTGGCCAGATGATGCACCGGCAGACGCACGAAGCTGCGTCACGCGCTCCTGCAGACGCACCAGGGAGCGGTTGAGTCGTTCGATGACCAGACTGTCCCCGGCCCCAGCCAACTCTTTTTCGTGATGAATCACCCCCTGCAGCAGATAGCGCAACTCCTCCGAACCTTTGGCCTGCCGACCCTGCAGCACAGAGAGCGATTCACTCAAGGTGGTCAAGTCGCCGATGCGCCACAGAGCTATCGCAGAGGTCAACACGGTCAGGAAAACCAGCAATGCAAAGGTGCCCAACAGCTTGACGCGAATACTCAAACCCCTGCCGACCGGATTGACTGTTGCCACTGTCTGTTCCGGGGCAGCATGTTGTGTTCCGCTTTCGGACTGATCCAAGGCCATTTTCAGGCGGTTTTGCAGCCCTTTTGGCGTCAGGTCATGCTGTCGTGAACCTTCTGGGAGGGGATGCGCCGCTTCGGCTGCGTGGGGGAGGTGCGTGGACGGAGAGTCATTGTTCATGTTTTTTCCTGTTGCAAGCGCTTTAGCATGGTCTGTACGACAGCCAGAAAACGATCGGCGTCCAGCAGGTGGGTCATACACCCCTGCTCTTCCTGAACCGCCATCAATAGGCCCGCCCCCTGGGCATCCAAGGACGGGACAGACTGCAGAGACTGGCGGCTCCACGCCTCCTGCCCCAGGATGCGGTCCACCAAAAAGGCCAAACGGCGCCCCTGGCTGCCCTGACACACGATGGCCATCTGGTGGGAATGGCGCTGCACAGAGGCGGCATGACCCAACAGTTTACCGGTATCCCACAACAGCAGGAGCTCCTGTTGCCAGGAGAGCAGCCCCAAAAAACCCGGTATCAGCACGGGCAGATGGTGGCCATGCTGGACCGGGATGATTTCATCGACCACGGCCATCGGCAGGGCATAGCGTCCCTCGCCCAGCATGAACAGCAACCAGGACTCCTGCTCTTGCCGCTGTTCTGCCGGCGGCAGGGCATACAGGGCCGCCCATTTCCGCAACTGTTCGCGACCCATGCGCAACCGGGCAGAATCGCCGGGGAGCAAGGCGGCAGCGGGCTCCTGCTGCGCTTCGGCAGGCATGGCCTCAACTCCGCCAGGAGGTGTGCTTGATCTGTTGCAAGCGGGCCAGATTTTGCGCGCGGTGCTGATCCAGTTCGCTCATGCTGCAGTGGGCCAAGGATTGGATCTTGCGTTTCAACTCCGTCTCCAGATGGGCAATGTCCAGCCCCAGATATTGCGTAGATTTGGAGATAAAATCCACCGCCCCATTCTGCAAAGCCTGGATGGTGGCCTCGGTATCCTCGCGCGTGAAGGAGCTGACCATGATCACCGGGCGGGGCGTATGGGCCATGATCTCATGGGTCGCCCGCAAGCCATCCATGCCCGGCATCTCCACATCCATGGTCACCACATCCGGCTGCAAAGACTGCACTAAAGCAACCGCCTTCTCGCCGCTGTCCGCCTCCCCCACCACCGCAACGGACGGATCATTGCCCAACAGGTTGCGCATATAGATGCGGATGAAGGGATCATCATCCACAATCAACACCTTAATCATGGTTTCACCATCTCTAGAACAGTTGAATAAGTGGCATCTCTTTTTCCGGGGCCTTGTCCACCTTGCGCCCGGTGGCCTGTTGATGGGCGCGCCGTTGATCGTCCATCACATAGTTGCGGAACAGATCGTCGGCAGAGAAGGTCAGGTTCATGGACTGGGCGTTTTTGGCATCGCGCAGGCGGACGATCAAGTTTTCCGTATATTCCCGGCGTTTGTCCAGGGATTGGATGGCATGTTCCAAGCGTTGCCGGGTAATATCCTGGAATTGAATGTTCCCCAACAGGCCCATGATCTCCTCGGTCATCAATTGATTCCATGTGGTGACGTTTTCCATGGTTCTCTGGTTAAACTCAAGCAGCTCGCCGTAGTGGATACCCAACTGCGCCATCTGGGCGGCGGCTTTTTTCAGCATCCCCTCTTCCTGGGCCATTTTGTTGGAATCAAACTGGGACAGCAGCACATTTTCCACGGTGGTGGAGGCTCTGGCGATACCGCCGTCGATCTCCTGGGCCACCGAGCGCACCTGCCCGGAGAGTTTGCGCACCTCCTGGGCCACCACGCCAAACTTGTGGCCATGAATGCCGGCCTGGGCCGCCACGATACGGGCGTTCAAGGAGAGTACACTGGTCTGTTCGCTGATGTCCAACACCAACTGCACCAGTTTGCGCAAATCGCGCACCTCATCCATGGCCTGGACAACCTTTTTGTTGCCCTCCTGCTGGCGATGATCGGCATCGGCAATAAAACTTTGCAGATCGACAATGGCTTGGCGATCTTCATCGATCACCTTGCGCGAGGTCTGCCCCAAATCCGAAGCCTGCGTGTTGGCCTGGGTCATGTACTCCACCAGATCGGTCATCCGGGCGTCCAACGCCTGCACGCGGGTCATGATCTCCACGGCGGCCTGCTCCGTGGTATCGGTCACCCCGGCCAACTGCTGGGCCAACACCCGATCCATCTCCACCGAGGTCTCCAGAAAAGCGTGCTTGTTTTGCGAATCGCCCACCAGCAGCTTCTGGTTGTCCAACAGGGAACGCTCGATCCTTTTTTGTTCAGTCTGGGTGACCAATGTCCCGGAGATACCCGTCACCTTGTGCGCCTCATCGTACACCGGCATGGCATTGAAGCTCACATCCACCGTTTGTCCGGACTTGTGGCGCAACAGGGTTTCAAATTGGTGGATCTTTTGCCCGGCCACCGCCTTTTGCAACATGGTCCGAAAACTCTGGCGGCGCGGTTCATCCACCAGACTCTCCAGCGTGCGTCCTTTGAGCTCCTCCGGTTGCATGCCCACCACATCCTTGAAGGCGTTGCTGCCGGAAGTCAGCACGCCCTGCAGATCCGTGGTCCAGATCAGATCCCCGGACATTTCTGTCAAATGTTGCAACTGCTGCCCGGAATTGCGCAAACCGTTCATCAGCACGGTCACTTCGTTCTGCAGGCGATCACACTGCTCCTGCAGGGAGACTTCGGTCATGCTGGAATGGATAAATACCTTTTCCAGATCATTGTAATAAATCGCAAAACTGTCAAAAAAATTTGCATCAAAACTGCTGCCGAAAAATTTATTGACAAGCCGGTGGATCAAGGAATAAAACACCGACCACGAGAACAGGAAAAAACCGACCACCATAAAATAATCAGTAAAGTCCGCCGCAAGAATTTTTTGATTGATGAAGGTGGCATGAAAGGGGATAACGGTAAAAAAGGCAACAATCAAGGCAGTAATGACGGCGACAAATGAATTGGAAAAACTGGTTTCAATATGCGATACCAGCCGAAGAACATTCAATATCCCAGAACTGATCTGCGGCAATTCACCGGAGATGTTGCTGCCCGCCTGCGAAATCAAATCGATAAAACGGGGGATGAATCGACCATGCAACCGGCAATACATGGTCTGGCGCAGGCCCAATTTTTTGGCATCGCCCCTGACGATACGAAATTGAAAACGCTGATTGCCGCGACGGTCATATTCAGGAAAAGTAATAAAGATTTTCTTCTCCTGCTGCAGGGCCCGCATGTCCACCCCGGAGAGGCCCAGTCCGGTCGTACAAAGATCGGTACAGTTGCCCGGCAAGGATCTGCCATCACTGGTATGCACAAGCACCCGATAGTTGACCGATAGGCGCGTTGAATGTCTGCGCTCCTTGCCGACCTTGACCATGCTCCGATTCCTCTTTCACCTCTGCTGAATGACGCGTTACGCCCCCGGCACGACCTGTTTGACCACTGCCAACAGATCTTCCGGTTTGACCGGCTTGACCAACCAACCGGTGGCCCCAGCCGACTTGGCTTCCATCCGTTTTGCCTCTTGCGACTCGGTGGTCAACATGAGAATCGGCTTGAACTTGAAGGCCGCGATCTTGCGAATCTCCCGAATCATCTCGATGCCGGTCATGCCCGGCATGTTCAGATCGGTGATGATCAAATCCGGGCGAACGCCTCCCTGCAATTTTTTTAACGCCTCATCGGCACGGGCGGCCTTCTCCACCAGATAGCCGGCTTTTTTTAAAATCCCCTCCATGCTCATCAGAATGGTTGCCGAATCATCCACAATCATGATGGTCTTCATGGTCAAACTCCCTGCTCGTGTGCTGGCCCTGCGGCCTGCAATTGATTGACTAGATTACGGTAATCTTCCGCCCCGCTACTCTCCGGGGCATACTCCAGCACCGATTGTGCATAGCCGAACGCCTCTGCAATGCGGATATTGTTGCGGATGCCCGGCAATAAGACCCGCTCCCGACCAAATTGGTTCAACACAGCATCGATCACCTCTCTGTGCTGTTTCAACCGTTTGTCCACCATCACCGGCAGGAGCAGCAGACGACCCTGTTGCTGGGTCTCCTCGGCACTGGAGCGCAGATAGTCCGCCAAACGGACCAACTGTTGCACACCATCCAACCCCAAAAAATGGGGTACGAAAGGCACCAGGACCATATCTGCCGCGTGCAGGGCATTGATCATCAGGGTACCCAGAACCGGGGGGGTATCGATCAAGACCACCTCATAGGCGCTTTTGCTGGCCACCTGCCGGATCCATTGGGCCAACAGATCCCGTTTGACCATCGAGTGCCGTTCTTCAAAGCTGCGCTCGGCGGGCACCAGATCCAAACCGGGCAGGCGACTGGCCACAATCATCGGCCCTTCTGCCGCCTCTTCGCGAAACAGGCGATGGATGCTGGCCTCCTGCCGCGAAACCGCCTTTCTCCCCAAGCCCCAGGAGGCATGGCCCTGCGCATCCAGATCAAGCACCAGCACGCGCCGCCCCGTTGCCTGCCAAGCGGCGGCCAGATTGACGACGGTGGTGGTTTTTCCCACCCCGCCCTTGCGGTTGGTGATGGTCATGACGAACGGTCCAGACACCCGCCCTCCCCTCTAGTCAGCCACTGCCGTATCGGGCGGCGACGCTTCCGTCGCTGCTGCAGGCAAGATCAGCTCTTCCTGCCCGGTCGCTGCCAACAACGCGGCCACGGGGGTTGCTGCGGCACTCTTGCGCCGTCGTGTGGTGGTGCCACCCCCCACAGCCTTGCTTTTGCGCGGTGCCGTGGCCGAACCTGCAGGGGGCACGGCAACACCCTCCTCATCCTCTGGCACAGGCACGGCCTCTGCATGCACAGGCTCTGCGGCAGCAGTGACAGACCAACCCGAAAACAACCATTGCTGCAGGAAGGGCTCTGCGGGCAGTGCGGCAATGTTGGGCTTGAGGGCCAGCAGGGTCTGGTAGACTGCCGCATGTAAATGTTCGCAGGCGCTCAGATCCACCACCCCCTCTGGGTGGGTGCGCAACCATTCAAAAAAAGGCTCCGCCTCCTCCACAGCACACATCTCGCTCAAAACAGCCCGCTCTTCCGCAAAAGTGATGGCCATTACAACAACTCCTTGAGGTTAAGAACCAGTAACACACTGCCATCCCCCAACAGTGCCGTGCCACTGAAATGGGTCATCCCGGCCACGATGCCTTCCATTTTTTTCAGGATGATGTCCACCCCCTCGGCAAAATCATCCACGATGATGCCCACATCTTCATCATTGACCCGCACCACCAGAACCGCCTCCAGTTCGCGCTGCTCCTGCTCGGCACGCGGCAGGTTCAGCAAAATCGCCAACCGCCGCAAAGGAATCAACTTGCCACGCAACACGATGGCCTCTTGATCCTTGATGACATGAATTTCCTGACGGGAGGCCCGCACCGTCTCCAGGACAATATCAAAAGGAACACCATACAGTTGGCTGTTCTGTTTGATCATCATCACCCGCGTCACTGCCATGCTCATCGGCAGCGACAAACGCACGGTACTGCCCACCCCCTTTTCGCTGTTGATGGTCAAAGAACCGCCCGCCCGCTCCACCGCCGAATTGACCACATCCATGCCCACGCCCCGCCCGGAGAGGTCGGTAATCTCCTTGGCCATGGAAAAGCCCGGCTGCAGGATCAACTCCACCGCCTCCTGCTCGCTCATGCTCTCTGCCCGCTCCTGGGTGATCAACCCCTTGTCGAGCGCCTTCTGTTTCACCGCCTGGGCATCGATGCCCTTGCCATCATCCTGAATTTCAATAATAACTTCATCGCCCTCCTGACGTGCCAACAGGCGAATGGTCCCCTCTGGCGGTTTGCCCACACGGATCCGCTCTGCCGGCATTTCAATACCATGATCCAGGCTGTTGCGCACCAGATGAATCAAGGGGTCGGACAAATCTTCGATGACATTTTTATCCGCTTCCGTGCTTTCGCCCAGCACCTGCAGATTGATCTGCTTGTCCAATTTGCGGGACAGATCGCGCACCAGACGGGGAAAACGCTGAAAAATAAAGGAGACCGGCAACATGCGCACCTGCATGACCGCACTTTGCAGATCTTCGGAGATGCGGTTGACCACGCCATACTGCTCTTTCAGATCGCGCGACAGGGCACGCACCTGATATTCGCTCTCGGCCCGGCTGGCCAGATAGGCGATACTGTTCTTGGCCACCACCAACTCGCCGACCAGATCCATGATCCGGTCGATACGCTCCTGATCCACCCGCAAGGTTTTTTTTCCCTGGGCCGTCGTGGCAGGCTCGCTGCTGCTGGCGCGATCATCGGCGCGTCGGCCCCATTTGGGCGCCGCCTCCTGATTGCCCTGCCCCTCCTCAACGGGTTGGCCGGCGCTTCTGTCCGCTCCCAGATAGGGTTCCAACACGCGCCGCAGCGGGGCCAGTTGGCAGGCCTCGCCCGCCGTCTGCACCGCCTTTTGCAACTGCTGGCTGGCCTCGGCCAAACCAGCCCGTGCAAAGCAGTTGCGCAGGACACGCGCCACCGAATGGAGACGGCCCGGCTGATCCTCCGCCACACAGGGCATCTCCAGAATGCGGGCCTGGGTGCGCAGAATGTCGAAGAACAGACCCCGTTCCCGATCATCCAGCAGCACGCGCGGGCGGCCCTCCCCGCTCTCTGTCTCGCCGCCCTTGGCCTGGGGCACAGGCGCATGCGCCTCGCCCCCCTGCTCTACAGCGGGCCATTGCGGCGCCTGACCGGTGCTGAAAGCCTGCAGCAGGCTGTTGACCCAGGAGAGACGCGGTTGTGCCGCCCCTTCCAGCACCACCAGCAACCAGCGCAATACCGACGCCTGCCACCAGCCCGGATCGAGCAGCGCCAACAAATTGGCCGCCGCTTCGCGCAGGGTGTTCCACTCTTTTTCGTCCACCAGATCCTGGGCGGCGTCGGCAAAGTCCTGCAACAGCTCCGACTCGCCCGGCGTGCCTGTCGGCAGCATCAAAAAGGAGGGCGCAATCTCCACAAGCTGCAGTTGTTCCGCCTGATAGCGGAACAGCTCCCGCAACGCGCTCTCCGGGGCCACACTCAGACCATACAGGTGCAGCACACAGTGATACGGATCAAACTGCTCCAGCGCAGGCCACTCTTCGGCCACGGCCACCTGCAAAGCCAACAGTTCGGGAATCTGCCGCACCTGCAACAGCGGATCATCACCGGTAAAAAAACATTGGCTGTCCGGCTGATAGACAAAGGCCAGCAGGGTCAGTGTCTCCTCCCCGATGCAGCGGCGCACGGCGGCCAAACGCCCCTCCTCCGGCAGGGAGGCCAGCCAGGGCAGCGGGCGCAGCAGCTTTTTCTCCGGCCCTTTTTTGGTCGCCACCCGCTCCTTGCCGGCACTTAACCAGTCGCGCAGTTTGCCGGCCAGCACCTCCCCTTCCCGCTCGGCCCCCTCCGGCAGACGCCCTGCCGACTCGATACTGTCGATCCAGACATTGACCAGATCCACCGCATTCAACAACTGATCCATCATCTCGGCGTTGAGCGCCAGCTTGCCGCCCCGCACCCCGTCCAGCAGATCCTCTCCGGCATGCACCACACGGGTGATGGCGGCAAACTCCTCAAACAGACCAGAAGAGCCTTTCAGGGTGTGTACCGCTCGAAACACCCGGTTCATGGTGGCATGGTCGCCCGGTCTCTCTTCCAGGGCCAACAGACCGCTGGAGGCCTCTTCCAACAACTCGCGCGCCTCACTGAGAAATTGTACCAACAAGGGATTCATCCGTGGGTCACTCCCGTCATCAACAGCGCCACCGCCCGCAACTCATCCGGGCGGACCGGTTTGATCATGAAATAGTTGGCACCGGCCAAATAGGCCTGCTCCTTGTCTTTGGCCTGCGATTCGGTGGTGATCATGATCGCCGGCACCTCCCGTACCGCCGCCTCGGCGCGCAGTTCGTGTACCATGCGCAAACCATCCATCTTGGGCATATTGATGTCCACCAACAACAGATCATAGGCACCATCCAACGCCTTTTCGATCCCCTCCAGGCCATTGCCAGCCTCTTCCACCACAAAACCGGCCTCTTCCAACACCGTGCGGTGATACATGCGGACCGTGCCACCATCATCGACAACCAGGATCCTCTTCATGAAGAACCTCCTTACAAGGTCAAGGGCTTCTGATAGATCATCGCATCAGGAAATTTCCGGACACGGAACAGGGGGGAAATCCGGCTCATCGATTCCGAATGACCCAACAGGATGAATCCGCCTGGATTCATGGCATCGAACAGCCCTTCGGCCACCTTGCGGCGCGATACCTCGTCAAAATAGATCAAAACGTTGCGGCAAAAGATCACGTCAAAGTTGCGCATCTGCTTGTGACTCTGCAGATCGTTGAGGTTGACTTGGGAAAATTCGATGGCCTCTTTGATGTCGTTGCTGATCTCCCACTCATCCCGCCCAGGACGGGCGGAAAAATAGTGTTCGCGCACCGACTCTGGCAGATTTTGCAGGGAGCGCACCCCATAAATGCCACGCTTGGCCTTGGACAACACCACCGTATCGATGTCCGAAGCCATGATGGCCACATCCCGGTCGTTGATCGCCGGCCAGTGTTCCAGCAGATACAGGGCAATCGAATAGGGCTCCTCCCCGGTGGAACAGGGCACCGACCAGATGCGAATCGCCTCACCCGGCTTTTTGCGCCGCGCCACCTCATCCAGCACCGAGTTGACCAGACATTTGAACTGGTACTCTTCCCGATAAAAATAAGTTTCGTTAACCGTCAACAGGTTGGTCAACTGCTCCATCTCGCCGCCCTTGAAATCCATGCGCAGAAAGGCAAAATAGGAGCGGAAACTGTCGTAGGCCACAGCACTCATGCGCTCTTCGATGCGGCGTTCCACAAAATCAAACTTCTTATCGTCAAACCAGATACCGGTTTTGCGATAAAAAAAATCGCGAAATTTTTCAAACTCATCCCTGTTGAAAACCGACATCTCAACCACCATTGCCTGCGGCTATCCGTCGGATGGCCAGTTCGACGGTAAAGGTCAGATAGGGAACATCTGGAAAACGTCGTAACAACCCCTGCAAGGCTGGAATATGTGTGGGCAGTCCCACTTCGGCCAGGGATTCCGCCGCCTTGGCACACACGTTGAGATCCTCTTCCGTGGTCAGAAGAGTTGCCAACCATTCTGGAATTTTGGCATGCCCCAAACCGTTCATGATGTCGATGGCGAAGCCTCGCACATCCACATCCTCATCTTCCAGCAACATTTCCATATGAGATTCCATCTCCTCTGGCAGTTGCTGCAGCACTTCGATGGCGTTGTTGCGCATGGCGGCATCTTCGCTGCGCAACAGGGGCACCAGACACTCCACCACCTCCCGCCCACCGATCGTGGCCAGACTGGTAAAGACCGCCTCGCGCACCACCTCCACCGGCTCGCTTTTCAGATGCTGGCACAACGGTTTGACCGCCTCGGCAAAGGCCGACAAATCGCGAATGGCCCAGCGGCGCACCTGCGGTGTGGGATCATTCAACTGCTCCAGCAGGCCACCCGGCCCACGCAGGACATGGCGTTTCTGGGCTGGTTGCCCTTTTTCTTCCGTGTTATCGACCGACTCCTTTTTGACCAGTGCCATGCTTCACTCCTTAAACATTAAAATTTCTGCGGGGTGCAGGGGCGGTCACCGCCCCTGCCGGGTGCAGGGCAGAGCCCTGCTTGTCATGGCGCGCTTTTACCAAAGCAGATTTGCGCAGCAAATCTGTGCCCCGCAGGGGCACTCTTTGGGAGGGCGGAGCCCGACTTTTAACCACGCGCGCCATAAGACTTTCTTGCTGTCGATCGACAGGTTGTCATCATACCAGCGCATATGGGGCAAAGAGTGCCCCTGCGGGGCACAAATTGGTGCGGCGTGCGCAAATGCTGCGCATTTGCTTTCTAAAAACGCCGCACAGTGCAAGCAGGGCTTAAGCCCTGCACCCGCCAGGGGCGATGATCGCCCCTGGACCCCGCAAAAATTTATAAAGATTTCAAAGGCAATCGTTTTATTGGCCTAAATGAGCCATTGCATCAATTGACCAGCAATTTCATCGGCATGCAGCACACGATCCGCCCCACCCCGATCCACCAACTCCTTGGGCATGCCATACACCACGGCACTCTGCTCCGACTCGGCGATGGTGGCGCAGCCCATCTCATGTATCCGGGTCATCTCCCTGGCCCCATCATCACCCATGCCGGTCAACTGCACCGCCACCAGTTCGGAAGGGTGTACCGCCTCGGCAGCGCTTTCCACCATGCGGCCCACACTGGGATGCCAGATATATTTTTGCGAAAGAGGCACCGGCAGGGCACACAACTGATTGTCACGCAACCGCACCACCACATCCGAATCACCACGGGCCACATACAGGGTACCACGCTCCATCGGCGTCAACAGACTGACCTGCTCGACCCGCAATTTGCACACCCCATCCAACCGTTTGGCAAAGGCGATGGTGAAGTTGGCCGGCATATGCTGGGCAAGCAGAATCGGCACCGGAAAATCCGCCGGCAATTTGGCAAAAATCTCCTCCACCACCCGTGGACCACCAGTGGAAGAACCAACCAGCACCAACTTGCGGTTGTGCAGTCTGCGCTTGGCAATATCCTCCTTTTGCTCCCTCTGCGATGGCGGCACCCAACCCTTCTGCTCCCGGTCCGCACGCAGACGGGTGGACAACGCCCCCGCACGGCGCACCTTGGAATGGGCCGCCGCCCGCACCTTGGCCACCAATTCAGACCCAATCTCCTTGACATTCAAGGAGACCGTGCCGCCCGGTTTGGCAATGTAATCCACCGCCCCCAAAGCCATCGCCTCCAGAGTGGCCATGGCCCCCTTTTCGGTCAAAGAGGAGACCATGACCACAGGCCGGGGCGACTCCTTCATGATCCGCGCCAGACAACTCAAACCATCCATCTCCGGCATGTTGATGTCCAAGGTCACCACATCCGGCTGCCAGTCGTGTACCTTGACCAGGGCATCCCGTCCATCACGCGCCGTCATGAACTCCATTTCGTTCGGATCGCCATGCTCCTCCAGCATCTCCCGAATGTATTTGCGCATCAGCGCCGAATCATCGACCACCAAAACCTTAATCACCAGCCTCACCCTCCCCGTGCTGCATAGGCATGAATCGCCTGGGCCAAATCATCCGGCTTGAATTTGGCCAAGAAACCATCCGCCCCCACCTGCTCCGCCTTGAGTTTGGTGGCATCATTGCTCATCGAACTGTGCAACAAAACCGGAATGGTGGCCAAACAAGGCTCGGCCTTGATGCGGCGCGTCAAGGTAAAGCCATCCATGCCCGGCATCTCAATATCAGAAACAATCAGGTTGAAGGCAGAAGAGCCATCCGCCTGCACCGACTCCTGCAAGGTCGCCCAGGCTTCATCGGCATTGTTGACCACCACATGGGCCACACCCAACTGTTCCAGCACCGATTGCACCATCATGCGCGCCGTTTTTGAATCATCGACCACCAACAGGCGCAGCCCCTCCAGCCCGGCCCGCTGCCCAGCCTGCCAAGCGCTCGACAGGCGATCATCGACACGAAACATGTCATTGAGCAGATCTTCGATGTTTAAAATCTGAATGCCCGTACCATCCGGGTCGTAGGTCATGGCGGTCAGATAGCCAAATTTTTGCAATCCGCCCGCCCGTGGATCCAGCACATCACTCCAACTTTTGGTCAACAACCCCCGGCGGCGGGCAACCAGAAAACCCTGAATGGAATTATTGTATTCACAGATTAATATATCCCGCATCTCATGCTGATGCCCCACCGGCAGAATGGCTAAACGCACCGCCAAGTCAATAATTGGGACAATATGTTCTTGAAAACGAATGGAACCCCGTACCGATTCATGACTGCCGATCATCCGGGTAAAGTGGCCAGGATTGCGAATAATGGAAAGAATTTTGAAAACATTGATTCCATAGAGCTGATCATCCGGCAGCGTAAAGGTCATCATCTCCATCTGATTGGAAAATGCCAGATTGGTGCGCTGCTCTACGGTAGAGAGTATATTTTTGGCCATAAAAAGTCCCTTTAGTGCCAGAAGCAACAACGACAACCGCCAACGGGCGTGACGCCCCCTGCCCTGAGGCAGGGG
>PDZU01000138.1 GCA_002753095.1 Magnetococcales bacterium | reverse complement strand
TGCTTTTGTTTTTGCTTTTTCTGTTGCCTTTGGCGCGCTTTTCACGATAAGCCGATGCGTTTTTTGCATCGGCGCAAGCGCGCCTCATTGACGCAAGCTGTGCGGATTGGCGCGTTTTTCCGCGCCAATCCGCACAGCCTCCCAATGGGTTTTTCCCGCAGGTGAATCAAGGCGCAATCAGACTGCAACACCCGTCCATCGCACACCAAAAAGCTACGATTCAATCTTAAATCAAAGCACGATCTTCCGGCAGCCAAGTACCGGGTGGTGCATCATCCGGTTCCCGCTCCCGCCGCTGATACAACGCCTGAAACTCCACCGCCGACAAACGACGTACCTTGCGAAACAAAGAACGATAATGCCCACTCTCCACCCTCTCGACCGCCTTGGCCAGATGATCGGCAGCAGTCTCCCGATACCGACCATACAACCGACGGGAGGCCAACGCTGCATTGGGTTGCGAAATGCTCGACGGACAACGCAAAACACAGGCTTGGCACTGCACACAGGTAAACGAATGCTGGGCTGCAGACCGCAAATCCCCCCGTTTGATCATCCCCACATAACCCATCACATCAATCCCTACCGGACACAAACGGCTACACTCGCCGCACATGACACAGTTGTTGACCTCCGGGTAGAGACTTAAAACCTGATATTCGGGCGTATCGCCTTCCGGCAACGCCATACGATGTATTGCTTTTTTTTGGGGAATATAAGGCAGGGACAAAATCTCCATGCCATCGCGAGCCTCATCCTGACACATCAAACCAGCCAATAGCTGATGTGACTCGCGCTGCCGATAAAGCACCGTGCAGGCTCCGCAAACGCCACCACGACACCCGACACCACGCACAAAGCGCAGCCCCGCCTCTTCCAACGCCACCAGAATGGTGCGTCCCGACGTTACCTCATACTCAGAACCATCAAACCCAATGGTGATGGCCTTTGCTGGATCAGACATCGCGACTCCCCCCACGACCCGGTGGGGGGGGCCCCCCCCCACCGAACCTCCCTGTTATCTTATGCCACTGCGATTCCGCACAGAGCAACCGCATCAAACCTGGGCAACAATGGCGTTAAAGGTTGCGCTGGAACGCATGGCCGCCGCCACTTTGACCGGATCCGTATGATAGTACCCCCCCAGATCCACCGCCTGACCACCCAGACTCTTCAACTCAGCGACAATTTTAGCCTCGTTTTGCGTCAACTGCTCGGCAATCGGCACAAAATGTTTTTGCAACGCTGCATCGTCACTCTGCGCCGCCAGGGCTTGTGCCCAATAAAGGGTCAAATAAAAGTGGCTGCCCCGGTTGTCCAACTCGCCCACTTCCCGACCAGGGGACTGATTGTTATCCAACAGTTTGCCGGTCGCCTGATCCAAGGTCTTGGCCAATACGGCAGCCCGCTTGTTGTTGCGCACCACACTCAAATGCTCCAACGAAGCGGCCAAAGCGCAAAACTCACCCAACGAATCCCAACGCAAATGGCCCTCTTCCACGAACTGCTGCACATGCTTGGGCGCCGAACCACCCGCACCAGTCTCGAACAGACCACCACCGTTCATCAAAGGGACAATCGACAACATCTTGGCACTGGTGCCCACTTCCAAAATCGGAAACAGATCGGTCAAATAGTCACGCAACACATTGCCGGTTACCGAAATGGTATCCTCCCCCTGCCGCATCCGCGCCAAGGAGAACTCGGTTGCTTCCACCGGCGACATGATGTGAATTTGTAGGCCGCTGGTGTCATGATTTTTCAGATAGCGCTCCACCTTTTTGATCAGTTCGGCATCATGGGGACGGTTCTTGTCCAACCAAAATACCGCCGGGCTACCGGTAGCCCGCGCCCGATTGACCGCCAACTTGACCCAATCCTCAATGGGAGCATCCTTGGCCTGACACAAACGCCAAATATCCCCCTGCTCCACCGCATGGCTGAGCAAAGTTTGGCCATTGGCCGCTACCACCCGAATGGTACCCTCTCCAGGCGCTTTGAAGGTCTGGTTGTGCGAACCATACTCTTCCGCCTTCTGCGCCATCAAACCCACATTGGGAATACTGCCCATGGTGGAGGGATTAAAAGCACCATGCTTTTTGCAAAATTCAATGGTGGCATGATAAACACCCGCATAGCTGCTGTCCGGAATAACCGCCTTGGTATCCCGCGACTTGCCATCTGGACCCCAACCCTTGCCACCACCCCGAATCATGGCCGGCATGGAAGCATCAATGATAATGTCGCTGGGTACGTGCAGATTGGTGATACCCCGATCCGAATCTACCATGTACAAATCAGGCCGATCGGCCAGACAGGCTTGGATGTCGGCATTGATCTCCGCCTGTTTATCCGCCGGCAAAGTCTGAATCTTTTTCAACACATCACCCCAACCATTGTTGGGATCTGCACCCACTGCGGCCAAGGTGGCCCCATGCTTATCAAATACCTCTTGGAAATAAACCTGCACGGCATGGCCAAAAATGATCGGATCGGAAACCTTCATCATGGTGGCCTTCATGTGCAAGGAAAAGAGCACCCCCTGCTCTTTCGCATCCTTGATCTGCTCGGCCAAAAAGGTACGCAACGCCTTGACGCTCATGAAGGTACCATCGATCACCTCGGCATCCTTGAGCGGCAATTTATCCTTCAACGCCGTCACACTGCCATCACGGGCGACAAATTCGATCCGGCCTGTACCAGCATTGGCGGCATCAACGGTCACCGATTTTTCGTTGGAAAAAAAGTCACCAGCACGCATGGTGGAAACGTGGGTCTTGGAATCCGCTTTCCAGGCACCCATTTTGTGCGGATTTTTCTTGGCATAATCCTTGACAGCCTTCGGAGCACGACGGTCAGAGTTGCCTTCACGCAGGACCGGATTCACCGCGCTGCCCTTGATTTTGTCGTAACGGGCGCGCACATCCTCTTCCGAGGCATCCTTGGGATTATCGGGATAGTTGGGAACCGCAAAGCCCTGTTTCTGCAACTCTTCGATGGCCGTCTTCAGTTGCGGCATCGAGGCGCTGACGTTGGGCAATTTGATCACATTGGCTTCCGGGGTCACCACCATCTCCCCCAATTCTGCCAAATCATCCGGTTGCCGCTGTTCTTCGCGCAGGAACTCCGGGAAACTGGCCAGAATACGTCCCGCCAGGGAAATATCCTTGGTGCCAACCGTGATACCCGCAACCTTGGTAAAGGCTTGAATAATGGGCAACAAAGAGCCACTGGCCAATTGCGGCGCTTCATCGACGACAGTGTAAATGATGTCTGCTTGGTTTTGCATTGTTCCGGACATATTTTCTTCACTCCGATGCAGAATGTTCAAAATGGGTCGCTTGCCGATTTCTGGTCGGAAATGATGCTGCAGGAGTTAGCTTTCGTCAAGGATTCTCAAACAGGCGGGCACAGCACCCCGTTACCATCCGTCACAAAAAACGGTGGTTTACCGGGTACAGAAATTTATAACATCGTGTCGGAAAAGGAAAAATCGGTCAGCAGGCCATGCGTCATCGCCAAACGATAGGCCTTGATTTCAGGCCCACAGGAGTGGGAGCGGATGTTACCACCCTGGTAGTGTTCCAGTTGCTGATTGTAAACCGGATGCTCATGGTCCCGATGATAGGCATCGACCAGATTGGTCATCGCCTGCAGCAACTCTGCCTGATCGGCAGGACGATAGGAACCGATAAAATCTGTCAAAAAACGGAACTTCTCAACATCAAAGCTCTCCCTGGCCACCATGGCCTGCCAGACCAGCAGAAAAACCTGCGCCCAACGGTCCTTTTGCCACACCTTGCGCCGGGCCAAACTGGTTAGGGTCATGCGCTCCGACTCATTCGGCCACGCCTGCAATAACGGCAGCAACAGAGCATTGACTCCATCCTGCAAATGCAACAGACGCAAATACCGCTCAATCACCACCGGCATCACCGGCACCGGACGTTCACGGTGACCATAGCGAATGGTGCAGTAGAGCCCCTCCGCAGCCAAAACCAACTCCAGACGCTCTGCCGTGGCCTCATCTACCCCTGCCAAAGGCATGGCCTCCTCACAACGCTCCCGCTCCTGCTCGGTGGGAGTAAAAAGAGGAGATAACAACCACTCCACCTCATACGCCTCACGCTCTTGCAAGAGTTCGCGAGTCAACCCATCCAGAGGATCCCGCACCTCCAACAAACTGCACACGGAACTGCCTACCCGCACCGACATCTCACGCGGGCGGGTCAATTCACGTCGAATGCACGCCAACAGGGCTGGATAATAGGAGGAACCCATCGTTACAGGATCACACCCTCACGCCACTCCACATCACAGCAAAGAACATGCTGCTCCCCTTGGATGATCACCGTCATCGACAAGGTAACACAGACGTTGCGGCTGGCGTTGGAACGGTAGGGCGGCGATAACTGCACCACCCCCGGATTGCGGATGGCATCGTGAAAGCTGAAACGACGCGTCCATGTGGCACCAGAAGAGTCACGCAACGGACGAAAACGGGGATCCAGATGCAAAGGCTCACCCTTGCGGAAAATGTCCGGTCCCACCTGCACGCCACGCTCGTTGAGCAGATAGACCCGCTCCATGCGGGGAATACCCAACAGGCCAGTAGCCGCCTGTTCCAAGGGTACACCGTCAGACAAGGCCCAGGCACACTCCAGCACATCACCGCTGAAACAGCCCATCTCAAAGTCCACCTGGCGATAATCCTGGGCAACAGCCTGCTCGCTCTTCTCCAACAGCACAGCAAAGGATCTGTCCACCATGCTGGCCGGTCCTTCGGCAATATGCAGCGCCAACTCCTTGTCGTTCTCGCCCCAGAAAGGACCGCTGACAAAGTCCGCCTCCATGCGCATGGCCATGAAAGCCTCTTGCTCGGTGGAGATCTGTTCCATCAGCACCAGCGCGCCGGCTGCATGCACCAGAGAAACCAGTTTGGCCAGCATGCGCTTGGCACGACGGCTGTTGGCCGCATTCTCCAGCCACAAACGATTCAACTTGACCATGTCCGGACGCAGACGCCATAAACTGTCCAGGTTGGCCGATTCTGACAAAAAGTCGTCAAAGATCACCAGACACCCCAACTCGCGCAGAGAATCAATCACCCGCACCAGCTTGGCCTGACGATCCTGGGTATGTTCACGCACTGCCACCACAATCTGGTTGGCCGACAACCCCAAATACTGAATTGCCGAAGCCAGAAAACTGGGATCCGGCTCCTTGTGCCCCAACATGATGCGCGGATGCAGATTGGTGAACATCCAACGGTCATCAATATCCGCCGCCTTGAAGCTCTTCAAGTGGAGCATCATGCGCAACCGGTCAATCAACTCCCGATCTTCCGAGTTGCACACCTCGGAAAATAGCTGATTGTGCGGCACCCGTGAACCATCTGGATAGTGCCCCACACAAAAAGCCTCAAAACCCACACCACGCTGCAAAGTGGTACTGAAAACACGCTGAAACTGCGAGGAGATCGATAAGGAGCATAACTGCGCGCCAACCCCTCCCTCTTTGGCCACAATAAGACGTTCCAACGACTGAGGGGAGTAGTCCCCGTCCAAATCTTTGGGTGAAAAAGGTTTACCGGTCAAACCCTGTTCTGTGGACATACTGACTCCCTTTGAGTTTCGGATCAATTACTTGCCTGTCGTCAAGGAGATCTGCAGCACCAAGTGTTGCCAAAACCACCTGCCCACTGGTAGCGGACACCCTGCGCGACACGCACTTTCTGGTCTAAAAATTACCGGATATTAGAAACCAAGTGCAAAATTTTTGCACCAAAAATCTACAAAAAAAAAAAAAAAA